>JAOTTU010000192.1 GCA_029864225.1 Gammaproteobacteria bacterium
ATCACCCTCGTCGACGTGCGCGCAGTCGGTGCCTTCGGCCGACTGACGCTTTCAGGCCGCGAGGCCGACGTGGAAGAGGCGGCCGCCGCGGCGATCGAGGCCGTCCACAATCCGTGCGGGACCTGAACATGCATCGCCAGGAACTGCTTCAGTTGCTCAACCGCCATGACACGCGTTTCCTGGAGGAGGCGGGCTTTGTGCAGCGTGCACGCGCCTTCGTCGAGGCCAATACGGAAGTCTTTAACCGTGAACACCTGCCAATGCATGTCACCGGCTCGGCCTGGGTGGTCAGCCCGAATTTCAGCCAGGCGCTGATCATGCACCACGTCAAGCAGGACCAGTGGTTCCAGCCCGGCGGACATGCCGATGGCGATGCCGACATCCTGCGCGTCGCCCTGCGCGAGACTGCCGAGGAGACGGGGATCGACCCGGAAGAGGTGCATTTGCTGAGCGGTGAGGTGTTCGATGTCGACATCCACGCCATCCCGGCCAGTATGCACGACCCCTGGCATGAGCACATCGATATCCGCTTTCTGGTCCAGATCGACAACCGCCTGCCGGTGCCCGGCAGCGATGAGTCGCACGAGGTGATCTGGGTCGACCTGCGCGATGTCTCGGCCTACAACAACAACCGCTCGACCTGGCGGATGGTGGAAAAGACCCGCCGGCTGCGCAGCGCCCTCATGCACGGCCAGCCGGTTGGCAGCAAGGCCTACTGGGCGGCGCGGCGCGCGCAGGGGCTGGTATGACGGAAAAGGCCGCCTTTCGTGTCGCGGCCGGTCGGAATCAGGCGCTTAAGGGCGAAAATTGATATATAGATATATATCTATGTAAATTTAATGAAATATTGATTTGAACAGATTGTATGATTCAACCTATGCTCAGCTCTATGCTCCATGCCTGAGCACAGATTTCAGTTAATTCACCAGATAGTCAACGAAACAGGAGACGAAAATGGCAGAAACATCCTACAAGGCGGGTGTGAAGGAATACCGCGAAAAATACTGGACTCCCGATTATGTGCCGCTCGACACCGACCTCCTGGCCTGCTTCAAGGTGACGGGCCAGCCGGGTGTGCCCCGTGAAGAGGTGGCTGCCGCCGTGGCCGCGGAAAGCTCGACCGGTACATGGAGTACCGTGTGGTCCGAGCTGCTCACCGATCTTGAGTACTACAAGGGCCGCGCCTATCGCATCGAAGACGTGCCGGGCGACCCCGAGTCGTTCTACGCGTTTGTTGCCTACCCCATCGACCTGTTCGAGGAAGGTTCCGTGGTTAACGTGCTGACCTCGCTGGTCGGTAACGTGTTCGGCTTCAAGGCGCTGAAGCACCTGCGTCTCGAGGACATCCGCTTCCCGATCGCCTACATCAAGACCTGCGGCGGACCGCCCGCCGGTATCCAGGTCGAGCGTGACCGTCTGAACAAGTATGGCCGTCCGCTGCTGGGTTGCACCATCAAGCCGAAACTGGGCCTGTCTGCGAAGAACTACGGCCGTGCGGTTTACGAGTGTCTGCGCGGCGGTCTCGACCTGACCAAGGATGATGAGAACGTCAACTCGCAGCCCTTCATGCGCTGGCGCGATCGTTACGAGTTCGTCGCCGAGGCCATCAAGAAGGCCGAGCTGGAGACCGGCGAGCGCAAGGGTCACTACCTGAACGTCACCGCCGCGACGCCGGAAGAGATGTACAAGCGTGCCGAGTTCGCCAAGGAAGTTGGTTGCCCGATCATCATGCACGACTTCCTGACCGGTGGCTTCACCGCCAACACCGGCCTGGCCAACTGGTGTCGTGAAAATGGCATGCTGCTGCACATCCACCGCGCCATGCACGCCGTGATCGACCGTCATCCGAAACACGGTATCCACTTCCGCGTACTGGCCAAGTGCCTGCGCCTGTCCGGTGGCGACCACCTGCACACCGGCACCGTGGTCGGCAAGCTCGAGGGTGACCGAAATTCCACCCTCGGCTTCGTGGACCAGTTGCGTGAATCCTTCGTGCCGGAAGACCGCTCCCGCGGTGTGTTCTTCGACCAGGACTGGGGTTCCATGCCGGGCGTGTTCGCGGTTGCCTCTGGCGGTATCCACGTCTGGCACATGCCGGCGCTGGTCACCATCTTCGGCGACGACTCCTGCCTGCAGTTCGGTGGCGGTACCCAGGGTCACCCGTGGGGCAACGCCGCCGGCGCCTGTGCGAACCGCGTCGCGCTGGAAGCCAGTGTCAAGGCGCGTAACGAAGGCCGCCAGATCGAGAAGGAGTCGCGTGACATCCTCACCGAGGCCGCGCGCACCAGCCCCGAACTGGCCATAGCCATGGAGACCTGGAAGGAAATCGTGTTCGAGTTCGAGACCGTTGACAAGCTGGACGTGGCCTGATCACCCGTCCTGCAGTCAAACCGTTTCGATCTGAAATACTTTTAAGAGGATAAAACCATGTCAGCTGCGACAGAAATAGGTAACTACGAAACCAGTAACACGCTCGAGACCTTCGGTTTCCTGCCCAAGATGGATCAGAACGAGATCCAGGCGCAAATCGCCTACATTATCGCCAACGGCTGGTCTCCGGCTATCGAGCACGAGCATCCCAGCAGGTCATTCGACCACTACTGGACCATGTGGAAGCTGCCGTTCTTCGGCGAGCACGACATCTCCACGGTCCTATCCGAACTCGAGGCCTGCCACCGCGCCTTTCCGGATCACCACGTCCGCCTGACCGGGTATGACAACTATACCCAGACCCAGGGCGCAGCCTTCGTCGTCTTCGAAGGCCGTGGTTGAGGTATCGGCGCCGGCGCCCGTGAATACCGGGCTGCCGGCAGCAGGAACAATGTTGATTCAACGGGGTTAACAATGGCACAAACAGCGACAACCCAGAACACGCGCGAGCTGGTTCTTGCCAGGCGCAGGGCCATGAGCAGCGGCGGCAAGGCCGCACTGGCCAAGGTGTCTTTCGCGGGCGGCACGCAAGCCGCGGCCAGGCCTGCACCGGCCGCTGGCGCGGCGTCGGCTGCCACCGGGCGCGCCGCCTCCATGGCGCGCCGCCAGCAGATGTCGAGCGGCGGCAAGGCCAGCCTGCAGGGCGGGGAACGTACCCCCACGGCGACATCCGGTGGCAAGGCGGCGATATCGCCAGCGGCTTCCACCCGGGCAAGGGTTGCACCTGCACGGCCTAGAGCGTCGGCGCCGGCTAGCAGCGGGCGGGCCGCTTCCATGGCACGCCGCCAGGCGATGTCGAGCAGCGGCAAGGCCGGCCTTCAGGACGGTGATCGTACCCGCATGCCGACGCCGGCTGCTCAGCCTGCCGCGGACAGCGGTAAAAAGAGTGGTTGCAGCTGTGGCTGCAAGCGGGAAGAGGCAGCGGCCGCGGCGCCAGCGGCCCCGGCCGCAGCTGCTGTCAAGCGCGCCATCAACACACCGCGTCGGCCCGTAACGGTCAAGCGTTCCGCCGGCCGTTCCGCCTCGCTGGCGCGCCGCGAGGCGATGTCCTCGCGT
>JAOTTU010000044.1 GCA_029864225.1 Gammaproteobacteria bacterium
CGGATGAACGGGATGAGCAGGTCGCCATCCTGGTAAACCAGGATCAGCCGCTGGATGATCTCGTCCGCGAGCTTGCACGCAGAATCACGCCGCCGGAAAGCGGATAGCTGCGGATCAGACACTTTGCCAGCTGAATCCGATACCATTCGGTCATGCCTGTAAAAAACGCCTGTCCGGCCGATACAGGCTTACTGTTCGGATTCAAATAATCCATGTACTGGCTATCCTTCAAGAAGAAGCAAGAACCCCCGGTGACGGGCCTGATCCTGCCGGGCGGCGGTGCCCGCAATGCCTACCAGGCCGGTGTGCTCAAGGCCATCGGTGATATGTTGCCCGAGGATGCCGAGAACCCGTTTCCGGTTATCTGCGGTACCTCATCGGGTGCCCTCAACGCGGTCCTGCTGGCCAGCAGTGCCGCACGCTTCCAGGAGGGGGTCGACCGGCTTTACGGGATCTGGGCCAATTTTCATGTCGGCAAGGTGTTCAAGACCGATCCCATGACGGCGATCAAAAGCGGGCTTAGGTGGGGGCTGGCCTTTGCCAGCGGCGGCCTGCTGCGGCTGCAGCCGCCGCGCGCCATCCTCGACAATTCGCCGCTGCGCGGACTGCTGGAGCGGCACATTCGCTTTGCGCGCATCCAACAGGCCATCGACAGCGGTGACCTGCGTGCGGTGGCGGTGACCGCATCCGGTTACAGCAGCGGGATGTCGCTGACATTCTATCAGGGAATCAAGGGACTGGTGCCGTGGAAGCGGACTCGACGCCAGGGAAAACCGGAGGAATTGACGCTCGATCACCTGATGGCGTCCTCGGCCATCCCGGTGCTGTTCCCCGCGGTCAAGCTGCGTACCGAATATTACGGCGACGGTTCGATGCGTGCCACGGCGCCGCTGAGTCCCGCCCTGCATCTGGGTGCCAACCGCCTGCTGGTGATCGGGGTGCGCAATTCGCGACTCGACGTGGTATCGGAGGAGGGTGCGGACAATCCCTATCCGACCTTCGGCCATATCAGCGGTTACATCTTCGACACCCTGTTCATGGACAGCCTGGATGCCGACATCGAGCGCATGCGCCGCATCAACCACACCATTTCCGAGACCGGCGACAATCAGATCGACTACAAGGACAGCTCCCTGCGCCAGATCGACTACCTGGTGATTTCACCGAGCCGTGACGTGCGCGAGATCGTGGAGCGCTATGTTGGCAATTTCCCGCGCTCGGTGCGTGTGTTACTGAAGGGGATCGGGGCGCTGACGCGCGAAGGTCGTCCGCTGATGAGCTACCTGATGTTCGACGCCCCGTACTGCAAGGAACTGATGGAACTCGGTTACCAGGACGCGCTGGCCGCGCGCGAGCAGATCCTGCACCTGCTGGGTCACGACGAATTGATTGACGCGCAGGCCTGAATCCGGCGCCCGCGGGCTCAGGCCAGGGTCTTCAATCGTTCCTGGCGGCGCCAGCGGTCGACGATGTCGTCTACATCCAGGTCTTCAGGGCCTGAAATCCAGTACTCGTAGAAGTCCACGTCCGCACTGTTCGGCACCGGGTCCGGTTTGTAGAACTGCACCCGTGTGGGTAGCGGTATCGCCTGCCCCATAATCAGGGCCTCGCCGCGGCCCAGCGAGGCGAGGATGTCGACCAGGTCGCGTTCCGCCTCCGGCACCAGATCCTTCATATAGGTCTGGTCATCCGGGTTGGTCAGGCGCAGGCAGATAAAGGTGCTGCACTGGGCCAGCACCGTCTCCGATAATTCATGCGGGCGCTGGCTGACCACGCACAGGCCGACACCGTATTTACGTCCCTCGCGCGCGATGCGTTGCATCGACTGGCGTGTGCCCTCGTAGCGCGGGTCGTTGTCGCGGGGGATATAGGCATGTGCCTCCTCGCAGACCAGCAGGATGGGAAATTCCTTGTAGTGCGGGTTCCAGTAGTTAAATTCGAAGGCCATGCGCCCGACCTGTGCAGAGACCGTCGGGCGTACGTCGAAAGGCACGGAACTGAGATCGATAATGGTGATCTGGCATTTCGGCTCGCCGAGGCCGACAAAATCCCTGAGCAGGTCAGACAGCGAATCCGAGTTGGTGCGGTGCTTTGGTTTGAGCATGAAATCGTAGCGCACATCATTCATGCGGCTTTGCAGGCGCATCAGGAACTGGTCGAACTGGCCTGCCAGCGGCCCCTTTTCCTTGCCGAAGTTGGACGTCATCTTGTTCGCTTCCTCGAAGTGCTCGTAGAGCTCGTCGAGCGGAAAGTAGACCGGTGAATCAACCGACAGGTGGCCGATGCCCAGGTCCTTGTTGGACTTGTTGCGTAGGTCGAACACGGTGTCACGCAGGAAGGCGATCTGGGTCGAGGCCGAATCGTCGTTGCGGTCGATGAACAGGTCGACCAGCTCGGCGAAGGTCATCAACCAGTAGGGCATTTCGAGATCGCGTGCATCGATATGGCGCACCACGTTCTCATCGTAGGCATAGTGTTGCTTACCCTCCCGGTCCTTCCATGCGTATTCGCCATGCAGGTCAAGCAGGATGATATGGGCATTGGGCATGGCCTTGACGGCACGTTGCAGGAGGTTGGTGACGGTCCAGGACTTGCCGGCACCGGACTGCCCGAGGATGGCCGAGTGTCGGCTGAACAGGGCGCCCGGGTCGAGACATACATCGAGGGAGGAGCGCGACGACAGTTCGCCCACGCTGTAACCCCGGGAGCGAAACTTCACGAAGATGGACTTGACGTCTTCCTCGGTGACCGGATGGAGCTCCGCGCCGGCAACCGGATAGTTCTTGACGCCGTTCTCGAAGCTGCCGCTGCTGTTGATCTCGCCCAGCGGGATGAGATTGACTACCCATCGCTTGGCGTCGCGCCGTCCGGGCAGATTGTTGGCTGTTTCGACAATGTCGTTTTCAACCATGTCCGTGACCATGCTAAGGACGCGGATGCCGTTCTGGGTGATGGCCATGTAGGACCCGGGCTGCCCGACCGGCGCGCGTTCGCCGTTGACCTCGATTATGGGAAGCTTGCCATCACTGTCTGCGTTCACCGTCGCCGTGAATAAGCCCGGCCTGACTTCCGTGATATGGCCGACCTTGGAGTTCGTGTATGTCGTCATAGTTGCCATCCCTCTGGCTGGTTGTAATTCGGGCTGATACCAAGCGTGGTTCACCGGCGCCTCAGCCTTCTGCGGGCATGATTCCATGGGCCGGTCAGGCAGCCAAGCCTGACTCTATCACTATAGCGGCGGCTCTGCCCCGGAATTTAGTGCCCGGATAATGGCCTACCGGGCTGGCCCCGTCCGGGGCCCGGACTCACCTGTCCAGACAGGACGGCCCTTTCCGGATTTGCTACGCTGACAATTGGTCAGGGGCCTGAAACATCCCTATCCGGGTGGCATCGGTTTGATGCCTTGCCTGGCGTTAAAATTAAGCAATACAGGCTGCGGCAGGGGTCTAGAGACAATATGACCGGAACCAACACCTATATCCGCTGGTTCAGCGAACTCACGCTGGATGATGTCCCCCTGGTGGGCGGCAAGAACGCCTCGCTGGGCGAGATGTACCGGGGACTGAAGGGCGAAGGAATCAATGTCCCGGATGGCTTCGCCATTACGGCGCGCGCCTACCGTGAACTGCTCGAAACCGCTGGCAGCGGGGAGCAGTTGGCTACGCTGCTCGACGGCCTCGAACCGGGCGATGCAGCGGACCTGGCACGGCGCGGGCGCCGTGCCAGGGACATCATCTTTTCCGTGCCGCTGCCGGAGCGGATGCGCGCCGGTATCCTGGAGGCATTCCACTGTTTGATCGACGAGTACGGACCGGAAACCAGTGTAGCGGTGCGCAGTTCCGCCACGGCCGAGGACCTGCCGACGGCCAGCTTTGCCGGCCAGCAGGAGACCTTTCTGAATGTCGCCAGCGACGCATCCCTGATCAACGCCTGCAGGCAGTGCTTCGCCAGCCTGTATACCGACCGCGCCATTCATTATCGCCTGGACCGGGGCTTCGATCATGCCCGGGTGGCGCTGTCCATCGGTGTCCAGAAGATGGTGCGTTCCGACCTGGAGAGCAGTGGCGTCATATTCACGCTGGATACCGAATCCGGGTTCCGCGACGTGGTATTCATCACCGGCGCCTGGGGGCTGGGCGAGAATGTCGTGCAGGGCACAGTTGACCCGGATGAGTTCTATGTACACAAGCCGACCTATGCGACCGGCAGCCGGGTCGTGCTGCGCCGCACCCTCGGCGACAAGCAAATCAAGATGATCTATGCCCAGGGCGGACACGGTGTGACCACACGCAATATCCCCACACCCAGGGCGGAACGCGAGCGCTTCTGTCTGAGTGACGAGGAGGTGCTGACGCTGGCCGGTTACGCCATGAAGATAGAGTCCTACTACAGCCGCCGCTATGGGCGCGACACCCCCATGGATATCGAGTGGGCCAAGGACGGGAAGGACGGCGGGCTGTATATCGTGCAGGCGAGGCCGGAGACCGTGGTGTCGCAGCGCAAGGCCGGAATCCTGCGGGAGTACGAGTTGACGGGCAGCGGTGAGCTGCTGGTTCAGGGCCATGCCGTGGGCGACAAGATTGCCGTCGGCCGGGTACGCGCCATTCATGATCCTTCCGGACTGCCGGAATTCCGGGCCGGGGAGGTACTGGTCACCGACATCACGACACCGGACTGGGAGCCGATGATGAAGCAGGCGGCGGCGATCGTGACCAACCGGGGTGGCCGGACCTGCCACGCCGCCATTGTCGCCCGGGAACTCGGGATCCCGGCGGTGGTCGGGACCGGCAATGGCGTGGAAATACTGGCCAGCGCTGACACCGTGACCGTGTCCTGTGCCCAGGGTGACACCGGCAATGTCTATGCCGGCGCTATCCCGTTCCGGGTCAATGAAACCGACCTGGGTGAGATGCAGAAGCCGAAAACCCGGATCATGGTGAACCTTGGCAACCCGGAACTGGCGTTTCGCACCGCCCAGATACCCAATGACGGTGTCGGACTGGCGCGGCTTGAATTCATTATCAACGAATACATCAAGGCTCATCCGCTGGCCCTGCTGGCACCTGAGAAGGTCACTGATCCGGGTGTCAGGGCACAGCTTGCCGCGCTGACCGCGGCCTACACCTCACCGGCCGACTACTTTATCGAGAAGCTCTCCGAAGGCGTGGGCACGATTGCCGCCGCGTTTTACCCCAAGCCGGTTGTGGTGCGCCTGTCCGATTTCAAGAGCAACGAGTATGCCAGCCTGCTCGGGGGGGCGGGCTTCGAGCCGCAAGAGGCCAACCCCATGCTGGGCCTGCGCGGCGCATCCCGCTATGTTCACCCTGACTACCGCGAGGCCTTTGCGCTGGAGTGCGCTGCCATGAAGCGGGTGCGCGAGGAGATGGGCTTCCGCAATGTCAAGCTGATGGTCCCGTTCTGCCGGACCCTCGGTGAGGCGGAACGGGTGCTGAAGGCGATGGCGGAACACGGTCTGCAGCGCGGTGATGCGGAGCTGGAGATCTACATGATGTGCGAATTGCCGAACAACGTCATATTGATAGACGAGTTTTCCGAGTACTTCGATGGTTTCTCCATCGGCTCCAATGACCTGACCCAGCTTGCCCTGGGCATCGACCGCGACTCGGAGCTTGTCGCCGGGGAGTTTGACGAGCGCGATCCGGGGGTCAAGAAACTGCTGCGCCTGGCCGTGGAGGGCGCCAGGCGCAATCACCGCCACAGCGGTATCTGTGGCCAGGCGCCGTCCGATTATCCCGATATGGCGGCATACCTGGTGGAGCTGGGCATCGATTCAATCAGCCTGAACCCGGATAGCGTCATGAAAACCACGCAGCACATCCTGCGGGTGGAACAGGAACTGGCCGGTAAACAGGGTCACGGCTAGCCGGGATTCAGATGCCCGGATATCCCGGGCGGGAATTGCAAGGTGCGCCGGCACGGATCTGCCGGCGGCTTTTTTTATCGGCTCAGTTGTAGTGGCGCGGCTGGCTGCCGTGACTGTACATGTTCTTGAAGAGGTTGCGATAGTAGACCACGGCACTGTTGCCGGCCGCTTTCACGTCAAAGATCTTCCATCCCGCTTTGCTCTGGTAGAAGCGGAATTCCAGTTTGGTGGGATAGCCATCCGGCTGCATGATCCAGGCGCTGACCGTGACATCCTCACGGCTTTGACCGCGCGGGGTGAAGTAGCGTATCGACTGGTTCGAGTAGGTCGTCAGTTGTTGTGCAAGGATGGTCATGAATGACTCGGCCAGCTGTCCCTGCATGCTGGCGCGCTGCTCTGGATTCATCCTGCGCCATGCCGGTCCGGCAGCCCAGCGGGTCATGTAGGCAAAATCGAAATAGGGTGCGATCTCCTGCTGCAGAAAGGCTGTCGCCCTGGCCTTGTCGTTGGCGCCGCCGCTGCGGATAAAGGCTGTCAGCTTGTTAATGCCGGCCTTGAGTAACTGTGCCGGTTCAGCGGCCTGTTGAGCCGGTGCGATGCCTTTATGAGCGCCCTGGTAATAGGATGGAAAGGGCGCGGCGGCGGCCATGGATGCAGAAGTAATTAATATCAGGAATACGGCGAGTAGGTTCACTTTCATGGGACCCTCTGTAGTTGCGCTGGGTTGAATAGAACAATAACTGACCACAGGCTATCTGGCCTGTTTGCGTTTTATACAGCAGATGATATTGGGTTGCCAGCCCGTGATTTTTTTGTCGCGCTACAGAGGAGGCACGTCCCTGTGCATACCAATTCCGAGGGCTTTTTACTTGGTCTCGGTTGCCGGTGCAGCCGGTGCAGCCGGTGCGGCGTAGGGGACGCCGTAGCCGTAGGGAGAACCCCAGCCATAGCCCGGATAGCCACCGTAGCCGTAGGGACCGTAGCCATAGGGGCCGTAGCCGCCGTAACCGTAGTGACGGCCATAACCGCGGCCATAACCGCTGCCACGACCGCCGCCGCTCATGCTGAAGTTCATGTCACCCCAGCCGTCGCCGTCGAAGGGACCCCAGTCACTTCCCCAGCCATCACCCCAGCCGGGGCCGCCCCACCATGCCTGGGCGGCAGTCATAGGTAGGGCGGCAAGGCCCGCAATGAAGGCGGCAGCAACTGTCGTTTTCAGTGTTTTCATGAGTGTATCCTCCTGTTAACTGAAATGATGAATTAATCTCCTGCGCGCAGGAGATCTATATTTTCATATAAAAGTGGCATCGTATATTTGACCTAGGTCAATAAGATATAAGTTTTATTAACATATTCTTAATATCTGATAGTATATGCGTCTCCGCGGGGAGCATTGGGTTAGAATCCGGAATTTGATATGCCCGCTGCAAGCTGACTGCCATTACAGGTTTTGTAACTTATGCGACTGATTATATTGGTTTTCTTGTCTTCCATCGGTGTGGCGGCCCTGGCCGCCCCGGATGGCGAGCAACTCTATACCAGGCATTGCGCAACCTGCCACGGCGACAAGGGTGGTGGGGGTGTCGGTGTGCCGCTGGCCCTGCCTACATTCCTGGAGAGCGCGGACGATGATTTCCTGCGCAAGACCGTACGCCATGGCCGGCCCGGCCGGGTGATGCCCGCCTTTCCGAAGTTCAGTGATGCGCAACTCGATGCCCTGGTTGGTTACATCCGTGCCTGGTCCGGGAAGCCGGCGCCCAGATTCGTAGCGACGCCGGTGAAGGCCGATCCGGTGCACGGCAAGGCCCTGTTTGCCACCTATTGTGCCGCCTGCCACGGTGCAAACGGCGAGGGCGGCAAGGGCACCGGGGTGACATTCTCGCGCCGCCGTGACTTGCCGATTATCGCACCCGCCCTGAACAACACCGGTTTCCTGAAGGCCGCCACCGATGAAATGATCAGACACACCCTGCTGTATGGACGCATAGGTACGCCGATGCGCTCGTTCCTGGAGCAGGGTCTTTCCGAGGAAGACATCAGCGACCTGGTCGCCTATGTGCGTAGCTTCGAAAAACAGGCGGGCGATTCAAAACCGGCCAGGGTGGTGCCGGAAGAGAAAATCATTATTGTCGAGTCGCCCTATACCCTGGAAGAGACGGTGGAGAACCTCAAGAATGCCATCGTCAGCCAGAACTTCCTGTTGATCAGGACCGACCTGCTTGAGCATGGCCTGGTCGAGGAAGGCAAGGAAAGCAAACAGGAAGTCATACTGCACTTCTGCAATTTCAAGTTTCTCTATGATGCACTGGCCATAGATCCGCGCGTTGGTCTGTTTCTACCCTGTCGGGTAACGGTGGTGGAGCGCGAGGGCAAGGTGCAGGTGATGACAATCAATCCGCTCTATCTAAGTCACTTGTTCAACAATGAGGAGCTCGATGAGGCGTGCAAGCACATGCACGGGATTTATACGGCAATAATCGAGGATGCGACCCTGTGATGAAGCGCTACGTAGTCACCGCATTTATCTGGCTGCTCCTGGTGCTGCCGCTGCAGGCCGCGGCAGAGGAACTGCTGATGGCACGGTCTAAGCAGCCGTTTCCCGAGACCATGCTGGCACTGCAGGAGTCCATACGCGCGCATGGCTATACCGTTTCGCGCGTGCAGCGTGTTGATATCGGTTTGACCGGCATGGGTTACAAGACCGACAAGTACCGGATTGTATTTGCCGGCAAGCTCGACGAGATCAGGTACCTGTCGGAGAAGGCGCCCCAGCTGATCCCCTACCTGCCTCCGAAGATTTCCATCTTTGCCGAGGGCTCGCAGACCATCCTGGTCTCGGCCAATCCGAAACTGTATGCAGAGATTGCCGGCGATGCAGTGGAGCCAGCCTTCTTTGATCGCTGGGAGAGTGACCTGCGCTCCATCTTTTATGATGTGAGCAAGGCCGAATAATAAGGACCGCGCAGGCGAACACTGCGGTCACTGGAGCCGGGACCCTGCCGGCTGTAATGAAACAGGATCAGGAATTCCATATAAATCGTATCTGCGGATGTTGCAGAGCAGGGATTATTCCTGCGCAAATACCTGATTAAATTGACCTGCGCCAACCCGGGGGATTGTCCAGCCGCAGGATGGCCGGCATGATCATGACGCCCATTTGCCTTCCATAAAAAACGCGGACAGGGATGTCCGCGCAAGTGTGGGAGTTGTGTTCGACAGATGTACAGATAAAAGCTGGAGGAGCCTTAAGCACTGTCTGTGGAATAATATAAGGGTATCGAAGATCACTTGCCTTGATCTGGATCAATTTTCGAGTGGTATGACGCGACTATTTATGGCACGGTAGTTAGCATAACGTGATCGGGTAAACGCAACTTACTTATATGTTTAGATTATTCGTGGTTTGCCTGCAGGGGATACCGCTTGCCATGGCCTCCAGTCTGCCAGGATATCTTGCCTTATGAATGACCCGTCATTGGATCCGCTATTGGATGAAGCGCTCCAGCATATCAGGAGGCAACTCGACGCGGCCCGCAAGACAGACCTGCGAGAGCCGACCGCGATGAGTCTGGCGACTGCGGACGCCGAGGGGCGACCATCGGTCCGCACCATACTGCTCAAGGGAGTGGATGAGCGCGGTTTTGTGTTCTTCACCAACAGTCGTAGCCGCAAGGGCGTGGAATTGCAGTCGAACCCCCGGGTGTCATTGTGTTTTTTCTGGCAGCCGCTGATGCAACAGGTGCGCATCGACGGCACGGTTGAGGTGATTGACGATGCCATGGCGGATCAGTACTGGCGTACCCGGGCGCGTGACAGCCAGCTGGGGGCCTGGGCGTCGCAGCAGTCAGAGCCGCTGGCCGACCGCGAGACGCTGGATCGCAGGATGACCGAATACCACGACAAGTTCGTCGACCAGCAGGTGCCGCGGCCACCGCACTGGCCGGGTTACAGGGTCGTGCCCGAGCGGATCGAATTCTGGAAATCCGGCTGGCACCGGCTGCATGAGCGGGTCTGCTACGCTAAGACCGCCAAGGGCTGGACCAGGTTCCTGCTGAACCCGTGATCCGGTTTTGCTGCCCGTCTTTTGCTTTGCACAGGCCGATTGAATTGTAACTCGCTGTATTTAATTGGCGTATATTCCCGGCCCGGGTAGAGCCGGGTTATTGACATATCGAAATATTGGGACTATATTCCCAAATATGTTGGAAAATAAACTCAACAGGGCACTCTCGGCATCCATCCTGCGCTTGCTGCGCCCGCTGGTGCGCATCCTGCTGCGCAACGGGGTGGCCTACGGCAGTTTTACGGAACTTGCCAGGAAGGTGTACGTCGATGTGGCGTTCGAGGAATTTGCGCCCAAGGGCAAGAAGCAGACGGTGTCACGGGTCTCTGCCATGACCGGCCTGACTCGCAAGGAGGTCAAGCGGCTGCTTGAAATGGAGGGGCCAGTTGATCCTGCCAGCCGGGAGCGCTTCAACCGCGGCGTACGCGTGATCAGCGGCTGGTTGCATGACAAGCGCTTTCACGATGCCGGCGGGAAGCCGGCAGACCTGCCCGTTGATAGCAAACGCAATTCCTTTGCCGACCTGGTCAAGGAGTACAGCGGCGATATCCCGACCAAGGCCATGCTGACCATGCTGGAGGAGGCAGGCAATGTCAGACAGGTAAAGGGCAAGGTCCGTTTGGTCCGGCATGCCTACGTGCCCGGCAATGACCCGGTCGATATGTTGCAGATCCTCGGGACAGATGTCGGGGAGTTGATAGCGACCATCGATCACAATCTCACCGCGGGACCCGATGACCTGCTGTTCCAGCGCAAGGTCGCTTACGACAGCATCGATCCTGCGGCGGTAGCGAAGCTAAAAAAAATGTCTTTTAAAAAGGCGCAGGCCCTGCTTGAACAGCTGGACAGGCAATTTTCACGGCACGAACTCGAGACAGAGAGTGATGACGGGGGGAAGTACATCAGTCTGGGTATCTACTATTACGAACGGGATTCCAAAGAGGAGTAGCAGTCATGCGTCATTCAATCCATAAAACTTGGGTGGCAATTTCCCTTGTCGTTACGATCCTGACAGTCATCGGTTGCGGTGGCGGTGGTGGCACACTCGCAGGTGGCGGCATCGGGGGGACCGGTATAACGGCCTTCGGCACCATTACCGGTTTTGGCAGTGTGTTTGTCAACGGGATCGAGTTCGAGACCAGTGGCGCCACAGTTTACGACGTTGACGACGATGATACGAAGCTTGAGGACGACCTCGGTATCGGCATGGTCGTCACTGTCACAGGTACACTGAACGACGACGGCGTGACTGGCGCGGCAGACCGCATCGAGTATGACGACGAGATCGAAGGGCCGATTACCTCGGCTGTCGATGAAGACCTCGATATGCAGACCAAGACCTTCACCGTGTTCGAAACCACGGTGGTGGTGGACCGCAATTCAACCGTATTCGCCAATGCCAGTTACGACACCCTGGCCCTGAACGATGTGGTTGAAGTCAGCGGCTTCTTCGATGAAGCGGGCAGCCTGCTGGCGACGCGTCTTGAAGGGAGAGGTACACTGGTGCCGGGGACTACCAAGGTGGAACTCAAGGGTACGGTGTCGGGTTGTGGTGGTGACTGCATCAACAGTTTCAATCTTGGGTCAGTAACCGTCAACTATGATGGAGGGACCGACCTGACGGAGGTACCTGGCGGGGTGGTCAGCGATGGCCAGTTCGTCGAGGTCAAGGGCACCCTGGAGGCCGATAATTCCATCACTGCAACCCGCATCGAGCTCGAGGACGAGGGTCTGGGTGATACCGGTGATGACAAGGTCAGCATCGAGGGACTGGTAGATTGCCCGGATATAGGCGACTGTTTGCCCTCCTTCAGGGTAGCAGGCCAGCCGGTCGATGCCACGGGTGCCGATTTCGTACCCGCCAGCCTGGAGGCCAGCCTCGCAGATGGCATGGAGGTCGAGGTCGAGGGGCCCATCGTGGGCGGTACCCTGCAGGCCATCAGAGTGGAGGCGCGCGGTGGTGAGATCCGTATCGACGCCCGCGTGCAGTCCACAAACGTGGCAGCGGGCACGGTCACACTGGTACTGAATCCCGGGAACCTGACCGTCACGATTGACAGCCGGACCGAACTGCGTGATGAAACCGGGTCCGTTGAACAGCTGGCACTGCCGGATATCGGTGCGGGTGACTTCCTTGAAATCGAGGCCTATGAAGACACCGCCAGCGGTGACCTGATTGCCACGGGGCTGCGCCGGAATGAGCCTAATGACGATGTGCTGCAGGGCCCGGTGGACAGCTGTGACGGATCACAGGTCACCATCCTGGGTCTGAGTTATACGCTCAGCGATGGTTTCACTGCCTATGAGGACGAGAATGAGAACCCTTTGTTGAATGCCAGTGACTTCTGCGCTGCCCGGGTCGTCGGTGGTTTCTTGGTCAAGGTCAAGGACGAGATCACTGCCAATGGTGTGGCCGATGAGGCTGAACTGGAAAACTGAGTAGTTAGTTCAATCCCCCCTTATGGCGCCACCATGGCGCCATTTTTTTAGGGGTGGAATTTAACAGGACTACGGAATGGTGGCCGGGTGGGTGAAGACAAAATCGTTGTCTTTGACCGGTGTATGGCAGCCGTGGCATTCCTGCACAAAGGAGGCATCCTTGCCGTAGGGTGTCTGGTCCATACCTTTCCAGCGGGCATAGCCCCAGCCACCGGTCGCCGGCCATTTTTCGGCATCCTTCAGCATGAACTCGGCGTGCACGAACTCGCCGGGGACCACGGCCTTCTCCCAAGCGGCATGCGAGGTGTCTTTCCAGACCAGCTTGCCGAGAATGGTGCCGTCCGGCCAGGGATTGGTGTTGCCGGCACGGGCCGCCTCGATAGCCGTGTCATTACCGAGGATCACGCGCAGGGTGTTGTTGTCGACGCGGTGAGATGATCCGATCACCCGCCAGTCCTTGTAGTCCTGGGGCAGGGTAATGCCGTTGGGTGCGGCACCCGGGCCGTGTTCGTCGGCGAATGGCGCTCGCACCAGCAGCGCCAGACCGAGGGCGATGATGGTCAGTAACAGGTTGTTTACATTGCGTTTCATGGTCGTTCCTCCAGTGTTCTTGGTGTTATCCCAATGCCAGTTAGTATAGACGCATCCGGGATGCGCGTTATTCCGGTTTCGCGGTTTTACGATCACCCAGCCGGAAGGCCTGCTCTGTCAGGCGGGTGACGCCCTGTTCCCGGAAACGCTGATTCGCCTCGAGGACATCGCTGGAGCACAGGCGCTCGATGGTATAACGGTCCCCGTACAGCTGTTCCACTTCGGCATCGCTGACCGAAAACGGGGGGCCGTTCATTTCGTCCTGCTTGTATTCGAGGGTGATCAGCAGTCCCGTTGTGGTTTTACCCAGAAGGCTCGCGAGCTGGTCTGCATAGCGCGGTCGCATGTCCGGGGGCAGGGCTATCAGTGCGGCGCGGTCATAGACGGCGGCCACCTCTCCGATATCACGCCGATCCAGCGCAAAGAAATCGCCGCACAACAGTTCCAGGCCATCGAATGCCCAGCGGCTGCAGTGCGCCTCGCGCCTGACCGTCGGTGTCATGTTGTATTCCGCAAAAAAGGCCTCGACGGCAATCGGGCTGATTTCGACGCCGAGCACGGAATAACCCTGGTCCAGCAGCCAGATCATGTCGCGGCTTTTGCCGCACAGGGGCACCAGCACGCGCCCGGACGTGTCGGTTGCCAACCCGGGCCAGTAGCGCACCAGGTAGGGATTGATCTCGTCCTGGTGGAAGCCGATCTGGTTGGCCTGCCAGCGTTCATGCCAGAAGTCGGGGTGCATGGGGATTCTCGCCCGGGTTTGATCAGGGTTGCTTGATTTGGAAGCATAATAAACTACCAGATGGTACACCGGCAGCAGAAATATCGGTCCTGCGTGTGCAGCGGCTGCTGGTATTCTTCTTGCCTTATGGCAAATAATGACAGGCTATCAGTCAGCCGAACACAAGTGCACAATTTCTATGGACAACACAATAACCGATCCCTTCAGAAAGGCCTTTCGCGGGCGTTTCATCAGTGTCCTGCGCTGGGAGCAGCTGGATGATTTCTGGGATGTATTAAGCAGTGACGCCGATGGGGGCTGGTACATCTATGCCGTTGGCGAGCCGCCGCCAACGGAACCCGTGAGTGGCGAGATGTTGCGGGCCTTCC
>JAOTTU010000193.1 GCA_029864225.1 Gammaproteobacteria bacterium
CATCGCCATCCTGCAAACGACATTTGTTAAACGACTTAACTGAATCCAGCAACCATCGGCATATTGGAAAATGATATGAAACCGAAGCGAAATGTAGCACTCATAAAGACAGGAGCATGTGTTCTCCTGTCAGTGCTGTTACTTGTGGCAGCACCGGCGCATGCGGTAAGCCTGAGCAATGCCCCGCTGTTCCTGAACACCACAGTGGATCCCAATGTCTTCTTCGAGGTGGACGATTCCGGCTCCATGGACTGGGAAATCCTCACCACCCGGCAATGGCATGCCTGCGGCTACCGGAACGAGGCATACTGCGACAGCTCCCCCGGCTATCTGGTGACCAACGGCAAATGGCGCACCTATGGCGGCACGGTCACCAAAACAGACACCTCTACTGATCCTGATACCATCCTCGTGGAGGAATACTTTGGCGATTTCGAATACATTTTCGATAACAGCGACAACGTCTCCACCACTGCCTGCACCAGTGACAAGGAGGCCCTGTATTCCTGCGGCACCGACCTGAACACCAATATCCCCTATCAATTCGACTGGCGCATCCTGTCGGCGGATTTCAACGTGATGTACTATGACCCGTCGCAGAACTACAGGCCCTGGCAGGCCGCCTGTGACGGCAGCGGCACGCCCTGTGCCAATGCCAACTTCAACGCGGCGCGCAGCAACCCGCGCAGCGGAGAGGCGGGCTATACCGTGCTGCGCGACCTGGACGGTTTTCGCTTCGAGGTCTGGAACGACGACAGTGGTTTCGACGGGGCCAGCCCGCAGGCCGGCACCGCTGTCAACGCGAACGCCACACCCAACGGGTTGGTCGACCTGTGGGATGGGCATACCACCTACACGGTCAGCGGCTCTAACATTATCGAGACCACGGTTCTCTATACCCCCGACAGCAGCGGCCTGAATCCCTACCCCGGCATCCCCGCCGTGATACACGCCAGCACCGATACCCTCTGCCATGCTGGCGGTACCGTCTGCCGCACCGTGGCCGATGAACTTCAGAATATCGCCAACTGGTACCAGTATGCCCGCAAGCGGTCTTTTGTCACCAAGAGCGCACTGGCAACGGTAGTCAACAACCACCCGGAATTCCGCTATGGCCTGAGCGT
Organism: Gammaproteobacteria bacterium; assembly: GCA_029864225.1. GTDB lineage: Bacteria > Pseudomonadota > Gammaproteobacteria > UBA9214 > UBA9214 > CAMYJZ01. Next base: position 1,125 of record JAOTTU010000193.1, read on the forward strand.
CATCAACGAACATGCCTCGCTGTTCGTCGAGGTCCCGCCGGCGGCGCCGGATTACAGCGCCCATAATGAAGGCCTGCTGGGTTCGCTGTTCGAGCTGGACTGGCCCGATTCGGGGACACCCCTGCGCCAGGGGCTCGAACGGGTCGGCAATTATTTCGACAATACCGACGGTAGGACGGACCCGATTATCAATTCCTGCCAGAAAAACTTTGCCGTGATGTTCACGGACAGCTATTGGGATGGCGCGGACCCGGGGGCCGCCATCGGCGATGCCGATGGCGATAGCATCGCCCTGACACTGGCCGACGTGGCCAAGCACTACTACGACTCGGACCTGAGTCCCTTAACCAATAATGTAGCACCGGATGTGAACAGCAATGACCTGGCCACACACCAGCACCTGGTCACCTACGGGGTCGCTTTCGGTGTCGAGGGCAATCTGACCGATAGTAACGGCGATGGCTGGCCCGATCCGGCACTCACCGAGAGCGGTAACTGGGGCAATCCCTTTTGTTCCGAATGCCCCGAGAAGATCGATGATCTCTGGCATGCGACCTACAACAGCCGCGGTGCCTTTATCTCGGCAAGGACCCCGGCTGCCGTGGCCAGCAGTCTGGAGGCCACCTTGCAGAACATCGAGAGTCGCACCAAGTCGGCCTCTTCCGCGGCGGCCAGTACCGGGCACCTGCGTAACGATACCCTGCTGTTCCAGGCACAATTCGTCGCGGCCGACTGGCATGGCAAGTTGCTGGCATTTGGTCTGGATATCGCGGATGGCTCGGTGATCGTCCCATCCAGGGCCGATGCATCCCAGCGCCTGCCGGCACCGAACAGCCGCACGATATTGACCATGGATACCGATGCGGGCAGTGCCGTTCCGTTTCGCTGGGGCTCGCTGACAGCTGGCGGAACCCTGCAGACGGCCCTGAACAAGAACGCCTTCGGTACGCCGGACGGCAGGGGTGCGCAGCGCCTCGACTACCTGCGTGGTGATGCCACGAACGAGTCCGGCGGTGGCGGATTCCGCGTGCGGCCTGCGAGCAAGCTGGGCGACATCATCAATTCCGCGCCCGTCTACGTCGGTATGCCCCATTTCCGCTACCAGGACAACTGGGGTACGGGCGAGCCCGAGAGCTGTGCGGGGTGTGAGTACTCGGCCTTCAAATTCACTAAGAGTTTCCGGGATCCGATGGTCTATGTCGGTGCCAATGATGGGATGTTGCACGGGTTCAAGGCGGATGGAACCACGGACCTGCTGGTGGAACAGCTCGCCTATGTGCCATCTCCGGTCCACAAGAACCTGAGCAAGCTGACGGACCCCGGCTATTTACATCGCTACTATGTTGATGGCTCACCGACCTATGGCGATGCCTTCTATGGCGGCGCCTGGCACTCGGTGCTGGTCGGCGGTCTTAACCACGGGGGACAGGGCATCTATGCACTGGATGTCACCGATCCCTCTGTATTTTCAGAGACCGGCAGCGGGCCCGAGGATACCGTGCTATGGGAGTTCACCGACGCGGATGACCGGGATCTCGGTTATACCTACAGCCAGCCGGCGATATTGCGCATGCACAATGGGGTCTGGGCCGCGGTATTCGGGAATGGCTATAACAATACCGAGGCCGATGGTATCGCCAGCACCACCGGCAATGCTATGTTGTACATAGTCGATATCGAGGACGGGTCGCTGATCAAGAAGATCGACACCGGCGCGGGGAGTACCACCAACCCGAACGGCCTGTCCACGCCGGCCGGCGTCGATATCAACGGCGATAACCGGGTCGATTACATCTATGCCGGCGATCTCTACGGGAATATGTGGAAATTCAACGTCAACTCGACCAATCCAAGCAGCTGGGATGTGGCATTCAAAACGGGTCCCACCAAAAAACCCCTGTTCACCGCCAAGGATGCCAGCAACAACCCGCAGCCGATCACCAGCCGGCCCGAGGCCGGACACGGCTTCTACAGCTTTGACGTAATGATCTACTTCGGCACCGGTCGATACCTGGGGAATTCCGATATTGCCGATACCAGCACCCAGAGCTTCTACGGGATCGCCGACAAGGACGCCGCCATCAATGGCAGTAACGGGCTGCTGGAACAGACCGTTACCTACCAGGGTACGCCCTCCGAGTTCCCGGATGAGAAACTGCGCATACTCAGCGATAACGCCCTGACGAAGACCCACGACGGCTGGTATCTCGACCTGCCGGATAGTGGTGAGCGTGTGGCGAGTAACCCCCTGCTGGTCGATGGACGGATCATTTTCGTGACCATTGTGCCTGACGGAGGTACCTGCAGTAGCGGTGGTTACAGCTGGCTGATGGAG
>JAOTTU010000045.1 GCA_029864225.1 Gammaproteobacteria bacterium
GCAAAAATGAGTCATAGCCAGAAAATCTGGGTCATTGATGACGACAACTCCATCCGCTGGGTGCTCGAAAAGGCGCTGCAGAAGGCCGGCCTGATGATGGAAAGTTTCGATAATGCAGGGAGTGCGATCGAAGCCCTGCAGCACGAAGAACCCGCGCTGATCATTTCGGACATCCGTATGCCGGGCATGGACGGACTGGAACTGCTCGAGCACATCAATGTGCTGTACCCGAAATTACCGGTGATCATCATGACGGCACACTCTGATCTCGACAGCGCAGTATCCGCCTACAAGGGGGGCGCCTTCGAGTATCTGCCGAAACCCTTTGATGTGGACGAGGCGATTGCACTTGCGCGGCGGGCTCTGGCACTGCGGGAACAGCAGCAGGTCGAGGTTGGCGCACAGGTCGAACAGGAGACGCCCGAGATTATCGGCAAGGCGCCGGCCATGCAGGAGGTGTTTCGCGCCATTGGACGACTTTCACATTCCAATGCAACGGTATTGATCAACGGCGAGACCGGTACCGGCAAGGAACTGGTGGCTTTGGCACTGCATCGTCACAGTAAACGCGCCGATAAACCGTTTGTCGCGCTGAATATGGCAGCCATTCCGCGCGATCTGCTGGAGTCGGAACTGTTCGGTCACGAGCGCGGCGCATTTACCGGTGCACAAAGCCGGCGTACCGGCCGCTTCGAACAGGCCAATGGCGGTACCCTGATGCTGGACGAGATCGGCGACATGCCCGCGGAACTCCAGACCCGCCTGCTGCGGGTACTGGCGGACGGCTAATTCTATCCGGTCGGTGCACACACACCGAAGCAGGTCGATGTGCGCATCATCGCCGCGACCCACCAGGACCTCGCGCAGCGTGTGACAAACGGCGATTTCCGCGAGGACCTGTTTCACCGGCTCAACGTGATCCGGGTGCACATCCCGCCGCTGCGCGAGCGCCGCGAGGATATCCCGCTGCTGATGCAGCATTTTCTCGGCCGGGCCGCACAGGAACTCGCAGTCGAGCCGAAGCTGCTGCGCCCGGAGGTGGGAAAAGCACTGATGTCACTGGACTGGCCGGGCAACGTGCGCCAGCTGGAGAACCTGTGCCGCTGGTTGACAGTGATGGCTCCGGCGCAGGAGATCCATGTCGAGGATTTGCCCGGTGAGCTGCTGGGCGAGACCGGCGCTGCCGCTATGGCAGGCGCTGACTGGCAGCAATTACTGCGCCAGTGGGTCCATCAGCAACTCGCCGACGACCGGGAACAGCTGCTGAACGAGGCGTTGCCGGCATTCGAGCGCATCATGATCGAGACGACGTTGCAGCACACCAGTGGCCGGCGCCAGGAAGCGGCACGCCTGCTGGGCTGGGGCCGGAACACGCTGACGCGCAAGCTCAAGGAGCTGGGTATCAACGGGTCTGTCTGAGCAAGTGACCGTTCCGGGCACGCGGGCCGGTTGTACTCAGCCACCGCTGCAGGGACTCGTGCTGTGGTTGTTGAGTACCAGGCTGCCGCTGAGCGAGCGGATGCCGGCCAGTTCGTGTTGTTGCAGATAGTCGAGTATGCCCCGGTTGAGCTTGTTGCAGACCAACGGGTCGTAGAACAGTGCGGTACCGACACCGACGGCGCTGGCACCGGCGATCAGGAACTCGATGGCGTCCTCTGCCGTGGTCACGCCGCCCTGACCGATGATAGGGATGTTGTGTGGCTTGCAGACCTGATAGACCTGCTGCACCTTGAGCAGGGCCACGGGCTTGATCGCCGGCCCGGACAGGCCGCCCTGGTTATTGCCGATGACCGGGATGCGCGTTTTGATATCAATGGCCATGCCCATCAGGGTGTTGATCACGGCAAAACCGTCACTGCCCGCCTCGATGCAGCGGCGTGCATTTTCCGCGATATCGGTCTGGTTGGGTGACAGCTTGGTGATCAGGGGCTTGGTGGTCACGGCGCGGCAGGCCTTGACGACGCGCGCCGACATGTCCGGATCGTTGCCGAAGGCCACGCCGCCTTCTTTCACGTTCGGGCAGGAGATGTTGATCTCGATGGCGTCGATCGGCGAGTCATCGAAACGGCGAGCGACCTCCGCGTATTCCTCCAGCGTCGAGCCGGACACGTTGGCGATGAACCGGGTCTCGTCGAAATCCAGCACCGGCAGGATTTCATTGACCACGTGATCGACGCCGGGGTTCTGCAGGCCGATGGCGTTGAGCATGCCCATCGGGGTTTCGGCAACCCGGTGCGGCGGGTTGCCCAGTCGCGGTTCCAGCGTAGTACCTTTCAGGCACACGGCACCCACATCCCGATTGGAAAAGCCGGACACGCGTGTGTATTCTTCGCCAAAACCGACGCAGCCTGACAACAACACCAGCGGTGTGGCCAGCGACAGCCCGCAGAAATCGGTGGCGAGCTGGTCTCGGTCCGAAGCAGAGAGTTGCGTCATAAATCCATGGCCTTGCAGGTTGGCAGATGTTTCATGTTGTTTTGTATCAGCCCGAGATTCCACCCAATACGGGCAATATAATACGCCTTTGCGCCAATACCGGCAGCGCCCTGCACCTGATCCGGCCGCTGGGTTTCGAACTGGATGATCGCAAGCTGCGCCGTGCGGGTCTGGACTATCACGAATGGGCGGCGCTCAGCGAATATGACTCCCTGAGCGACTTCCGGGCACAGGTGAAACCGGCGCGCCTGTGGCCGGTGTCCACCCGTGGCCGGCGCCAATACGACGCGGTCGACTACCAGCCGGGTGATGCCTTTCTGTTTGGGCCGGAGACCCGCGGCCTGCCGGACAGCGTGCTGCAGGAGTGCGGGCTGGACGCAGTGTTGCGGGTGCCGATGCGTGAGTCCAGCCGCAGTCTGAACCTTTCCAACAGCGTGGCGGTGATTGTCTACGAGGCCTGGCGACAACAGGGATTCTAATGGGACTCCGCCTTGAGCTCCCGAGCCAGCAGGTTGTGAACGGCCTCGCCAGGGGACAGGTTCTCGTGCAGCACCCGGAACACCTGTTCCGATATCGGCATGTCGACCTTGTAGTGGCGTGCCAGGCGCACGACCTCGCGTGCGGTGTTGAAGCCCTCGACGACCTGGCCGATTTCCCGTATGGCAATTTCCAGCGGCGTCCCGCGGCCGAGCGCCAGGCCCAGGCGCCGGTTGCGTGACTGGTCGTCAGTGCAGGTGAGTATCAGGTCGCCCACGCCGGCCAGTCCCATCAGGGTTTCACGGCGCGCACTCAGGGCATCACCCAGGCGAATGATTTCCGCCAGTCCGCGCGTGATCAGGGCGGCGCGACTGTTGGCGCCGAGCTGCAGGCCGTCGCTGATGCCTGCCGCGATGGCCAGTACATTCTTGACGGTGCCGCCGAGCTGCACGCCGATGATATCGTCGCTGGTATAGACACGCATGGTCTTGCCATGCAGCCGGCTGGCGAGGGCGTTCGCAAATGGCGGATTGTTCGAGGCGACCGTCAAGGCGGTGGGCAGGCCGGCTGCGACTTCCTGTGCAAAGGTCGGTCCCGACAGCACGGCTGACGGATAGCGTGTGCCCAGCACCTCTTCCAGTATCTCGTGCATGAACTTGCCGCTGCGGTTCTCCAGGCCCTTGGTGGCCCAGGCAATGCGGCTGCCGCTCTCCAGTGCGGGTGCAGCCCGGGTCAGGACCTCGCGCAGGGCGTGGCTGGGCACGGCGATCAGCAGGTCTCGGCCCTGATGGACGGCCAGTGACAGGTCGGCCTCGATTGACAGTTGTTCGGGAAAGCTGATGCCCGGCAGGAACTGGCGGTTCTGGCGCTCCCGCTCGAGAGTGGCCATGACCTCGGGCTCGTGGCCCCAAAGGCAGGTGTTGTTGTGGTTTACGGCGAGTCGGATGGCCAGCGCGGTGCCCCAGGAGCCGGCGCCGAGGACGGTTATCGGTGTCCGTTTCATCTGTTCCTGCAACCCTGCGTGTGACGGGTCCTGGTGTTCACGCATCCAGCCTGGATGGCGACAGCATCAATGCTGGGCTGAGCCCGCTTCATCCGCCTGTGCTTGCTGCAGGCGCTTTTCATAAAGGGCCTCGAAATTCATCGGTGCCAGCACCAGTTGCGGGAAGCCGCCCTTGGTCACCAGGTCAGAGAGGGCGGCACAGGCGAAGGGGTAGAGGGTCCTCAGGCAGTAAACATTGTGCAGGCGTTGCAGCCGTTCCGGTTCAAAGCCCTTGAGGGTGAAAATGCCGGCCTGGTGGACCTCGGCCAGAAACGCCGTGGCCTCGCCGACCTTGACGGTTGCGGTGACTGACAGCACGACCTCCCAAGTGTCCTCGGCGACGCTGGCCACCTGGTTGTCGATCTCGATGCCGAGCTGGGGTTTCCATTCCCGGGTAAAGATGTCGGGGGAGTTGGGTGTCTCGAGAGAGACATCCTTGAGGTAGACCTTCTGCGGGATGATGGCCTTTTCGCCATTGTCACCCAGGGTTGCGGGCTGTGCTTCATCGGCCATGGTGTGTTTCCTTGTTTGGATTTTATCCGGACGTGCGTTGCAGGCGGCGCCAGTGCCTATTTGCCCCGGGTCAACGGTAGCTCGGAGCGCTGCCATGCCAGTACACCGCCCTTGAGGTTGTACACAGGCTCGAAGCCCTGCTTGCGCAGCTTGCCGCACAGCTGTGTCGATTGATTGCCGTTGTTGCAGTAGACAATCAGGGGGCGGTCGCGGTACTTGTCGAGTCGTCCATCGATGTCCCGGTCCTTTACCGGTACATGCACGGCATTCACGATGTGGCCGTTGCGGTATTCCTTGTCATTGCGCATATCAATCATGACGGCGTTCTCATGATTGAGCAGCCGGGTGGCCTCGGCCGGTGTGATCTGCTGGACGCCGCTGATACGACGCTTGAGTTCGCCGCCGGCCAGTACGGACAGCAGGACCACGAAGGCCATGACCAGCAGCAGGTGATTAGTGACGAATTCGTTGAGTTGATTGAAATCCATGCCTGGGTCAATGAAGTGCCGTGCCCGTGAAACAGGGGGTCAGCGTTCCGGTGCCGCTGTTGCAGAACCGGTGCCAACGGTCAGTCGTGCGCGCAGAACACCTCGCGCATCATTTCGATCAGGCGCAGGGTGCGCGAATCGCCGACGCGATAATAGACTCGGTTGGCGTCCTTGCGTGAAGCGAGGATACCCTTATCGCGCAGAATCGCGAGATGCTGGGAGATGTTGCTTTGCGATGTGCCGACGCTTTCCACGATGTCCTGGACGCTGACCTCCTGTTCACCGAGGGTACAGAGAATCTTCAGCCGCAGTGGGTGGGACATGGCCTTCAGGGAACGTGATGCCCGGTCGATGTCCTCATCACGCGATATCAGTATGCCGCTTTCCAGTGTCATCCGTATGTCCCCAATGCGCCTCAAGATATTTTTTATGTTACTGCAATCATTAATAAAACATTATACAATAATAAGCCGTTTGGGCTAGAGGAATGTTACGCCTGTTGGCGCATTTCCGCATGATCCTCATAGGTGCACTGCATCGCCTGCGCCTGTAGCACAGATCGGGCAGATGACTTAGACTCATTCCAGAGATTATGAACAAACAGCAACACCACTCCGGTACACCGGACACCCCGGCAAAACCCATGGTACTGGTCATCCTGGACGGCTGGGGTTACAGCGAAACCGTAGAACATAACGCCATTGCCGCTGCAAGAAAGCCTGTGTGGGACCGGTTGTGGGCCGACTACCCCCACACCCTGATTCGTACCTCCGGTGCCGCCGTCGGCCTGCCGGCGGACCAAATGGGTAATTCCGAGGTTGGCCACCTCAACCTGGGTGCCGGACGCGTGGTTTACCAGGAATTCACCCGCGTCAGCCGCTCCGTCAAGACCGGCTCCTTCTTCAGCAATCGCACCCTGACCGACGCCGTCGACCTGGCCGTACAAAACGACAAGGCGGTGCACCTGCTGGGGCTGTTGTCACCGGGTGGTGTACATAGCCACGAAAAGCACATCCATGCCATGGCCGAGCTTGCCGTGCAGCGCGGTGCTCAGCGGATCTTCCTGCATGCCTTCCTCGATGGACGCGATACCCCGCCGCATAGTGCCAAAAAGTCTATCCAGGCCATGGAAGACAAGTTCGAACAACTTGGCAATGGCCGGATTGCCTCTATCATCGGCCGCTATTATGCCATGGACCGCGACCACCGCTGGCCACGGATACAGGCCGCCTATGACCTGATCACCCGGGCCAAGGCGGAGTTCGAAGCGGAGAGTGCACTGGAGGCACTGGAACGGGCCTATGCGCGCGGTGAGGCCGATGAGTTCGTCAAGGGGACACGCATATTGCCGCCGGGCACCGAACCGGTGCACGTCGAGGACGGTGATGTCATCGTCTTCATGAACTATCGCTCGGACCGCGCTCGCCAGATAACGCGGCCGTTTATCGAGCCTGATTTCGACGGCTTCAAGCGCGACTATGTCCCGCAACTGGGCAGCTTCGTCAGCCTGACGGAGTACAAATCGGATTTTGACGTACCGGTCGCGTTTCCGTCCCTGCGTCTCAATAATGTCTTCGGCGACTACATCGCCCGCCAGGGCCTGCACCAGTTGCGCCTGGCGGAAACCGAGAAATACGCCCACGTGACCTTCTTCTTCAATGGTGGCGTGGAGACCCCGTACGTAGGCGAAGACCGGATACTGGTCAAGTCCCCCATGGTGGCGACCTACGACCTGCAGCCGGAGATGAGTGCGCCCGAGGTTACCGACAGGCTGGTCGAGGCTATCGAGGGTGACAAGTACGATGTTATCATCTGTAATTTCGCCAATGCCGACATGGTCGGCCATACCGGGAAATTCGACGCCGCCGTCAAGGCGATCGAAGTTATCGACACCTGTCTCGGCCGTATTGTCGATAGCCTGCTGTCGGTCGGCGGGGAAATGCTGATCACTGCCGATCATGGCAATGCCGAACTGATGCAGAATGAGCAAACCGGCCTGATTCACACGGCACACACCACCAACCTCGTGCCACTGGTCTATGTTGGTCGTAAGGCCCGGCTGGCCGAGAATGGTTCACTGTGCGATATCGCACCGAGCATGCTGTACCTGATGAATATGCCGATTCCGCCGGAAATGACAGGGACTCCATTAATTGAGTTGCTGCCGGCCAGCGGTGACCAGAGCCAGCCGGTCACCAGTGTCGAGCTGCATGGTTGAATCGCCGGCCTTCCTGTCACTGGGCCGCACAAATCCCGGATTGTGTTGTTTCCCGGCAGGTAATCCCTTCCTTGTGTGAAGTGGCCTGGCGGCGTTCGCTAGCACTGTTGCTGGTGCTGCTGCTTTTGACGAGCTTCCTGGTCGCTACCGATGTATTGGCCGATACCGGTCAGGCCGCGGAACAGGCCGCGCGTCTCAAGCAGCTGCGCGCTCGCATCGACAAACTCAAGGACCAGCTGGGCTCGATCCGCGGCCAGCAGAGCAGGCTGCATAAACAACTGGAACATGCGGAGAAAGAGATCGGTGTGGTAGGCGCCGAGGTGCGCCGGCTGAACCGGGAGGCGCAGGCATCAGAGAAAAAGCTCAAGGCACTGGATACCCAACGCCGACAGCAACAGGACGCGCTGCAGCAGATGCGCAGCATGCTGGCACGTGACATGCGCTCCGCCTACGCCATGGGCAGGCAGGCGCAGGTGAAGCTGTTGCTTAACCAGCGGGATCCGGCCACGATTGGCCGCATGATGACCTATCACGGTTATTTCAGCCGGGCACGCAGCGAGCGCATGCAATCGATTCGTGGCGTGCTGGACGAACTGGTGAGCATAGAACAAGCGGTCCTGGCAGAAAAATCCAGGCTTGAAGTGCTGCACGAGCAACAGCGCGACAAGGCGCAACTACTTGCACAGCAGCAGACAGACCGGCACAAGGTACTGGCAAGCTTGCAGGACGACCTGCAGCAAAAGACCGGCGAGCTCAGTACGCTCGAGCAGGACGAGCAGCGGCTGCAGTCGCTGGTGCAGTCGCTGCAGCAGGCCCTGAGGGATATCCCGGCGGCGGCGGGGCAGTATAAATCGCTGCGTGCGCTCAAGGGCAAGCTGGCCTGGCCGGTTGCCGGCCGTATCAGCATGCGTTTCGGCGAAACGCATGCCGCGGGCAAGCTCAAGTCACGCGGGGTGTTGATCAGGGCGCGTACCGACACGGATGTGCATGCGATAGCCAAGGGGCGTGTTGCTTTTGGCGACTGGCTGCGCGGCTTCGGTCTGCTGCTGATCCTCGATCATGGCGACGGCTATATGTCGCTCTACGGGCATAACCGCAGTCTTTTCAAGGAGGTCGGTGAGTGGGTCGAGGCAGGCGAGGTGGTTGCCGCGGTCGGTAACAGCGGAGGCCAGGCGCAGTCGGCGCTGTATCTCGAGCTGCGCAAGGACGGCCGGCCGTTCAACCCCGCGCCGTGGTTTGCCGGCAAGCCCAGGGAACAATACGCCAGCCGTTGAAGGAATCTTCGTATTGCGCCACTGTCTGAGGGCTATGGGGCCGGGAATTCTCACAGATTTCAAAAGCTTTTTCCTGGAACGCCGATACCGCTCTTACTGACCCTGTGATATTGTCATAATTATCGACAACTCGTGGCGCCCCGGCCGTGCTTGCACGCCTGCCCGCAAGCACCCCGAATGGAAAAAGATCATATGAAAGTAAAGACCCAGAATTATCTGCTGTTAGTAACCGGACTGGTGCTGGGGGTACTGGTATCCATCGGGCATGGTGTATTCGCCGAGCGCGAAACGGCCGCGGCCATCCTGCCGGTGGAAGAGCTGCGTACCTTCAGTGATGTATTCGGTCGCATCAAGAATGACTATGTCGAATCGGTCGAGGACAAGGAGCTGCTGGAAAACGCCATCCGCGGCATGCTCTCGGGCCTGGACCCGCACTCGGCCTATCTCGACACCGAACAGTTCAAGGAACTCCAGGTCGGTACCACCGGCCAGTTCGGCGGACTGGGCATCGAGGTTGGCATGGAAAACGGCTTCGTCAAGGTAATCGCACCGATCGATGACACGCCGGCCCAGCGTGCCGGCGTCAAGGCGGGTGATCTCATCATCCGGCTGGACGATACACCGGTGAAGGGCATGAGCCTGAACGATGCGGTGAAGGTCATGCGTGGCAAGCCCGGCACCGACATCGTGCTGACCATCGTACGCGAAGGCCTGGACAAGCCGCTGCAGATCACCATCACGCGCGACATCATCAAGGTCAGGAGCGTCAAGAGCCGGTCCCTGGAACCGGGCTACGGCTACCTGCGCATTTCACAGTTCCAGTCCAAGACGGCGGACTACCTTGTCGATGCGATCGCCAAGCTGAAGAAAGAGAATGGCGGCAAGCTCACTGGCCTGGTGCTGGACCTCAGGAACAATCCGGGTGGCGTGTTGAACGGTGCGGTCGCCGTGTCCGACGCCTTTCTGACCAAGGGTCTGATCGTCTATACCGAGGGCCGCATCGCCGATTCCAGCCTGCGTTTCAACGCGACGCCGGATGACGTGGTGGGTGGTGCGCCGATGGTGGTGCTGGTGAACCAGGGTTCTGCTTCCGCGTCGGAGATCGTGGCCGGTGCACTGCAGGACCACAAACGCGCCATCATCATCGGCACACGCACCTTCGGCAAGGGCTCGGTGCAGACCATTTTGCCGCTGAGCGGCGGTACCGCGTTGAAGCTGACGACCGCTCGCTACTACACACCATCCGGGCGCTCGATCCAGGCGGAAGGCATTGTCCCGGATATCGAGCTGGAAACCCTGCAGTTTGCCGAGGCGGAAAAGAATCTCCAGCCGCTGAAGGAGTCCGACCTGTCCGGCCACTTGTCGAATGGCAACGGCACGCGTCTCGACGAAGGCGAGGATGGAAAGGACGCAGCGGAGACCAAAAAGGAATCGCTGGCGCAGTCCGACTACCAGCTGTATGAGGCGCTGAACCTGCTCAAGGGACTTGCCATCCTGCAGGAACGCATGTAGTGATCCCTGGCGCAGCTGGCACACTCGCAGGTCTGGCGCGCACCTTCTGCTTGCTGACTTGCCTGCTGCTGGCAGGCCTGCCTGCTGCCGGTGCGGCCGGCAGCAATCCCGCAGCGCCCGCCAGGATCGCCTTGATCATCGATGATCTGGGCAACCAGCTGCACCAGGGCAAGCAGGTCATCGCACTGCCCGGCCCGGTCGCCTGTTCCTTTCTTCCGGATGCACCTCTCACGCGCGAACTTGCCCGGCTCGCACATGCCGGGAACAAGGAGGTCATGCTGCACCTGCCGATGCAGGCGGTTGAAAATGCGGTACCGGAACTGGGTGAACTGACGCTGGACATGACGCAACAGCAGCTCATAGACACACTGCAGCAGCACCTGGGTGCGGTTCCCAATGTCAGCGGCATCAATAATCACCAGGGCAGTCTGTTGACCCGTCACCCGGGCCACATGGCGTGGTTGATGCAGGCCATCGTTCGCCACGGATCACTGTTTTTTGTCGACAGCCGCACCACCGCGATGACGGTCGCCTTGCAGATGGCGAACGAGTACGGCGTTCCCGGGATCGAGCGCAGCGTGTTCCTGGACAACGTGCGCGACCCCGCAGCCGTGTCAGGTCAGTTCAGGCAGCTGATTGCTAGCGCGCGCGCTAACGGTAGCGCCCTGGGTATCGGGCATCCCAATCCGGAAACCCTGGCGGTGCTGGCGCATGAACTGCAGCGGCTCGCCGACTATAATGTCGAGCTGGTGCCGGTCAGGCGACTGATCGAAATCGATAAGGGGGGTAATGAATTATGGCAAGCGTCCTGGTCCCACTCGCACAAGGTTGCGAAGAACTCGAAGCCATCACAATAGTCGACCTGCTGCGGCGGGCTGGCATCGATGTGGTAACCGCCGGCCTCGATGATCAGCCGGTGCGCGCCTCACGCGGCACGGTGCTGATTCCCGACATGATCCTGGACCAGGCGCTGGCACAGGAGTACGACATGGTGGTGCTGCCGGGCGGCCTGCCGGGCGCCGATCACCTGGACAGGGACCCGCGCGTGATCGGGCTGCTCAGGCAGATGGCTGATGCGGGCAAATACACCGCCGCCATTTGTGCGGCACCCAAGGTGCTGGCGCATAGTGGCTTGCTGGAGGGCAAGCGCGCCACCTGCTATCCCGGGTCCATGGATCCCGACAGTGTCCCGGGCATGGAATACAGTGAAGAGCCGGTCGTTACCGATGGCAAGGTGATCACTTCCCGTGGTCCCGGGACGGCCATGGATTTCGCCCTGCAGTTGATCGAGACGCTGGCCGGGGAGCAGATGCGCGCGCAAGTCGAGGCCGGTCTGCAGCGTCCCGCATTGTAGGAAGGCCTGAATAACATATCTTTCGTCATTCCGGCGAAGGCCGGAACCCAGTAACTACCTGATGACCAATGACTGGATTCCGGGTCTCCGCTGCGCTCCGCCCGGAATGACGGCTTGATCAGACTTTCCCTGACTCAATAGTATGCATAACTTCGAGCTTGTCGCCGAGCCCAACGGCCGCGTGCTGCTTCCTCTGGTCGATGATAGTGTGCACCAGCAGTTGCCGGGCTAGTACCCGTTCAGTTCAGGTCCGTATTATCGGACCGGCTGATGAACAGCACCAGCACACCCAGGCCACCCAGTAGCCAGCTTAGCAGCGGTGCACCCAGCAGTATGCCCGGCTGCTCGGCATTGAGGCCTGCCAGGCCATACACCACAGCCGCACCCAGGATCAGGCCGCTAGCGACGATTGCGCCGACGCTGCGGCGGTTGGCGCGGCGTATGTCACGGCGCAGCCTGCCGAGTTCCGGTGAGGTCCACTCGATCCTCAGTTTTCCAGCGGTGGCCTGTTCCAGGAACTTGTGGCCCAGCAATGGCAATTCCGGCAGGGTCTCGGTCCAGGCGGGAATGCTCTGTTTGATGTTGCGGATCAGGGCACGGGTGCCAAGCTGTTCGCTCATGGAGCGTTCCAGGAACGGCTTTGCCGTCTGCCACAGGTCGAGGTCGGGATAGAGCTGCCGTCCCAGGCCCTCGATGTTCAGCAGGGTCTTCTGCAACAGCACAAGCTGCGGCTGGATTTCCATGTTAAAACGCCGGGCCGTCTGGAACAGGCGCAGGAGTACGTTACCGAAAGAGATTTCCTTCAGCGGTTTCTCGAAGATCGGCTCACAGACGGTGCGTATCGCCGATTCGAATTCATCCACGCGCGTGCCGCTCGGCACCCATTCCGATTCGACGTGCAGTTCCGCCACGCGTCGGTAATCACGCCGGAAAAAGGCCAGGAAGTTTTCCGCCAGATAGCGCTGGTCGACCGGATTCAGGGTGCCCATGATGCCGAAATCAACTGCCATGTAGCAGCCGCCGGGCGACACGAACAGGTTGCCGGGGTGCATGTCGGCATGAAAGAAGTTGTGTTCGAAGACCTGGGTGAAGAAGATTTCCACGCCCCGGGCGGCCAACTGCTTGAGGTCAACGCTGTGCTTGCGCAGTGTGTCGATGTCGCTGATGGGAATACCGAAGATGCGCTCCATCACCATGACTTCGGGCCGGCAATAGGGCCAGTAGATCTCGGGCACGTAGAGCTGGTTCGAGTTGCTGAAATTGCGCCGCAGCTGGGAGGCATTGGCGGCTTCACGCAGCAGGTCGAGTTCGTCGTACAGGGTCTTTTCGAATTCGCACACTACCTCGCGCGGGCGCAGGCGGCGCCCGTCCTTCCAGTAGCGCTCTGCCATGCGGGCGACCGTGTGCAGCAGGCTGACATCGCGGGCAATGTGCTGGCGGACGTTGGGGCGCAGGACCTTGATGACTACATCGGTACCGTCGTGCAGGCGAGCGGTATGCACCTGGGCAATCGAGGCGGATGCCAGCGGTGTTTCATCGAAGGCCTGGAAGACCTGTTCCACTGGCTGGCCATAAGCCTTCTCGATCTGTGCCTTGGCACGCTGACCCGGGAATGGGGGCACACGGTCCTGCAGGCGTGCCAGCTCGATCGCGATGTCGTCGGGCAGCAGGTCCTGGCGCGTCGACAGTATCTGGCCGAATTTGACGTATATCGGGCCGAGGTCTTCCAGCGCCTTGCGGATGCGCACGGCGCGCGGTTCGCGTTTGCGCGGCAGCCAGTTCCAGGGCGCGAGGTAATAGATGAAGCGAAACGGCCTTAACAGGTGGGTCGCGAGGATGACCTCATCGAGGCCGTGTCGCACCAGGACGAAGTTGATGTGTGCCAGCCGGATGATCTGCGCCGGCCGTATCATGCCTCACCGCCCGTAGCGGACTTCGCCGGCAGTGCCGTCTGCAGGCGCGCCAGGCGTGCCGTGAGTCGGTCCATGGTCATACCGAGCCGGCTGACGTCATCGATGAAGTTCTCGATCTCGATCCGGGCCGGTAACACGCGCAGCTCCTCCTGCAGGTATTCGGACAGGTCCCGCATCAGCGTACTGCGGCCATGCGCCAGCAGTGAGCCGGTCTTGCGCGCGACGTTGCCGAGCGGGTGAGCCACGACATCGCCGGTCAGCCGGGACAGCTGTTCCTCCCAGTCGATATCCATTTCATCCAGAACGGCCTTGAATGCCTGGCCGGTCTCGACATCACCGGTAATCTCCACGGCTCCGGAAAACAGCGTGCCCGTAGCATTGCCGCCCATACCGAGCCGTACCATGCCCAGCGGGGTGCCCTGCAGCACGGTGTCCGCGGTCTGGCCGGTATCATTCAGCAGGGTGATGCCATTGCGGCCCGTCCTCAGAAGAATCCTCAGGTCGAGGCCGTCGATTTGCAGCGCGATCAACCGGCCCTCGAGTGCCGCCAGGCGCTTGCGGACGGCCGGATCCAGGTCGAGGTAGCGATTGAGGGCCATCTCCAGGCCGGTGGCCACACTGGCGGGCAGCTGCATCATGAGCCCCGTGCCAGATCCTGCAGTGGCCAGAGCGCGTAGTCCTCGCGGATCACCAGTGTCCCGGCCAGTTTGTCATGCAGGCCCTGCTTGTGTTTGTCCCAGCCGATCCACAGCAGCCCGAGCAACAGCGGCAGGGCTGACAGCGGCAGGCAGGCGGT
>JAOTTU010000194.1 GCA_029864225.1 Gammaproteobacteria bacterium
GGCGAGGTTGCAGCCGTAGATCAGGATGTCGCCCTCGGCTGACAGGGCATCGCCCCAGGCCTGGATGGCATCGACGTTGGCCTTGAGGGCCTCGAAGTCCAGCACGCTGTCGCCCAGCTCGATGGTGCCGTCGTCGCCGTGGGAGATGATGTGCACGGCATCGACGTCCTCGAACATCGCAAGGGCCTCGGTGACCTGGGTGACGCCGTCGCGCTGGTTGTTGAGCAGGACCACCTCGAAGTGCCGGGTCTCGTCCTGGTTGGCCAGCAGGTCGTCCACCAGCACCTGGTAGTCCGGGGTGTCGGTGTCGACGAAGATGATCTCCCGGCGGGTATCGTCGGCCTGGCTCTCGCCGGTCTCCGGGGCGTCGGTCAGCAGCTGCTCCAGGGTGGCCGTGCTGGCCGCCGTGGCGGGATCAACGCTCAGCTCCTGGGCCAATACACCTTCCAGGCCGTCGGAGAACAGCACCCGGGGCTCCATGGCTTCGATGACGGGGGGCTTATTGAATATTTTTTTCTTCATAGACAAAGCCTTATAACGGCGGCCCTTTACGGGGTCCGCGCACAACAACACGCATGCGCAAAATTGTGGACAGCATCACAGAACGTTGATCGGCCAAAATTGGCCGATCTTTAGTGGTAACTACTTATAGGACGGGGGCTTGGGGGCTTTTGCGAGGTGCGGTGGGGGAACTGTTGTCGGAGCGCTCCACGGGCGCTATGGGGTTAACGGTAACGACGTGGATTATCGCGCCCGCGGGGCGCTCCTGCCGGGGTAGGTTGGGCAAAGCTTCCGCTCCATGCTCATGCCCCTTACCTGCATCCCTGCAGGCAAAGCGCAGTGTGTCCAACAGCGGTGATCATGACGGGCACGGCCTGCGGCCTTTGCCCATCCTACGGATTCGGGAAATATTGTAGGAGCGCTTTGCAAGCGCGATGGGTTCTTCGGTGCTGATGGGTCGATCGCGCCCCCGGGGCGCTCCTACCGGTCTCCGGTAGGCATAGGATTAAATGGGTAGGGTGCGTTTTACGCACCGGGCGATATTAAACGGTGTATCGGTGCACGGAGTGCACCCTTCTACGGGTTATCGGCAATCTTCAGGCCGCCCGGACCTTCCTGACCTTAAGCTTGCCGGCATGACGCCTGGCTTGCCAGAGGTCATAGGCCATTTGCAGTCGCAGCCAGGCCTCCGGGCGTCCGCCGAAGGCCTTCGTCAGGCGGATGGCCATTTCTGCCGATATGCCGCTTTTGCCATTCACGACATTGCTGAGTGCCTGGCGTGTCACGCCCAGGATATCCGCTGCAGCGGTAACGCTTAGGTTGAAGGGCTCCAGGCAATCGTGGCGTATGGCCTCACCGGGGTGGGGTGGATTGTGCATTGGCATACGAGTTGGTCTCCATTCAATGGTAGTCAATCAGCTGTACGTCTAGCGCCCTGCCTTCCCTAAAACGAAAAATAATCCGCCAGTTGGCCTTGACCGTAATGCTCCAGTAACCCTTGCGATCGCCCTTCAAGGGATGCAGCCGGTAACTGTGCAATCTCAGGTCATCGATTGTCTCGGCAATATCGAGGCGCGCCAGGATCGTCTGTATGCGTGCAAGCATATCGGCAGGCAGCAGGCTGGCATCGCCGCGCTCATAGAATTGTTTCAGCCGTCGGTCGCCTGAAGTTATCAATCATATTAGCATATGTAAAGCGTCAATTGACACTTATCATGCCATTCGATGGCGTTATTGCCATTATCGCCAAATCGTATCGTTCTGATTTGAGATATATAAGGCGGTTTTCTGGAAATATTGGTAGGACATTGGCGAGTTAGTGTTACAGACGCTTGTCGGGTTACGGCCATGCGGCCTGACTCGACATGCAATCCCGCCCCGGTTGGTAGGATTGCTTTGCAAGCGCGATAGGGTGATCCGGTGCCGGTGAGGTTGATCGCGCCCGTGGGGCGCTCCTGCCGGGATAGGTTGGGCAAAGCTTCCGCTCCATGCTCATACCCCTTACCTGCATCCCTGCAGGCAAAGCGCAGTGTGTCCAACAGCGGTAATCATGACGGGCACGGCCTGCTGGCCTTTGTCCATCCTGCGGATCTTGTAGGTCGGATTAGCGAAGCGTAATCCGACATTGTTTATTATATATTTCTCTCAGGCCCATTTTATCTTCAGCTTGCGGTGCACCTCGGCACAATCCCTTAGGTACAGATTGATCAGGCTTTGGTAGGGGATACCCTTTTCTTCTGCCATTTCCTTGAAATACGCGATGGTATCTTCGTCGATGCGAATGGTGATCTGCTTTTTCAGGCGCTTTGCGTAGGGATTGCGCTTTGATTTGGAAAAATCGTAATTATCTTTCATACCCGAAACCCTCATACTGCTTTTGCTCTGTACGGTTGGCCTTGCGCGCCGAGATGATCCTGATGGTATGAAATTCCTCCCTGTAACAATGACAAACGACCAGTAACCGCATCCGGATGCTCATTCCAATGAGAATATAACGGTCTTCGTCCCTGGAATGGTCGGGATCATGAATCAGGCGGCCATGTTCGTCGTAGAAGACAGTTTTCGCCTCTTCAAAAGAAACACCGTGTTTCTTCTTGTTGAGGCGGTTCTTGCTGTCTTCCCAGGTGATCGCAAGCCCTTCCATAGGCAAGTATAATTACAATGTAAATATATTCAAGTAAGTTAACGATCCAACTCATTCGAGTGGTGACTTGGGGGTATGGCGGCTCCCATTCAGGCCACTATGCCATCTGAAGAAACATACCATGCGCATTAATCCATGGAACTCAGACAATCCACAGAGAATCTGTAGGAGCGCTTTGCAAGCGCGATGGTTTAATAGGTACCGGTCAGATCTGTAGACCAGGTCAGGATATATTCTTCAGTTCCTCGCGTAGAATGCGTCGTAATGTGGCGGCATCGACAGGTGTTTGAGACGTCGCAAGATGATTGCGCAATGCCTCGTTGATCAGGGTCTGATACCCGGTTCCAGACTGGTCGGCGCGATCACGGAATGCCTCGAGTACATCATCATCCAGGTAGATGGTGATGCGTGTTTTCCCCTTTGACGGAATGACAGCGCCTCTGCTTCCCCCACGAAAATCATAGCCCTTCTTCATATGTGCGTATCTCCCACCTGTTGGCGCGGCGTGCGGAAATCAAGCGGATGTTATCCTCGCGCCAGGTATAAACCACGACCAGTACCTTGCCGGTTGCATCCCGTCCGATGGTCACGAATCGCTGTTCTCCGACCGAGTCCGTATCCTCGATGGTGAGCGCGTCCGGATCGAACAGCACGGTGCTGGCATCTGCGAAACGAATCCCGTGCTTTTTCAGATTTACCCGCGCCTTGGACGGGTTCCAGAAAACATCCATGTTTTCCTAATATGTATAATATATGTATATATAAAAAAAGCCAGAAATTAATCACTACAAGAGTC
>JAOTTU010000195.1 GCA_029864225.1 Gammaproteobacteria bacterium
CTTCGAGAGCTTCGGTGACAACGCACTGGCGCTGATCCTGAGATGTTATATAGATAACCTGGATTACCGCGTAATCACTATCAGTGAGCTGCATATTGAAATCAACAGGAAGTTCAATGCAGCGGGTATCGTCATTGCCTTCCCGCAACGGGATGTGCACCTGGACACCAGCCGGCCGCTGGACATCCGCATACAGCAGGAGTAAACGCTGCTGTTTGAGTCGTTGCCAATGAATCATCCCTTTGTGGACGGTAACAAGCGGGCGGCATTCTTTGGGACAGATATCTTTTTTCGACAAAGCAGATAGCGTTTATCAAGCCTTGCGGGGCATCGCCGGGAATCGTCATCGCTTTCCAGCAACGGGATGTACATCTGAACACCAGCCTGTTTTTCCCCGGCTCGAGCGCGCTCTATGAGCGCATAATGTTCTTGCCCGAGGCCTCAACCGGAGCTAATGTATTTCAACCGCAAGACTGACACGTTTGCCTGCGGCAGGTGGGAGATCAGCACACATGAAACACAGCGCGCCGTTCAATGCAGGCATCCTGCGGGGCCTAGGTCTCTCACTCGTACTTACGTTTTTCACCGCGTCGGTATTGGCAGCATCGGAGACTGACTGGCCCAAGGCGGCAAATGACGTCATCACGGTGGCGAAACAGGCCCTGGCCTCCTTCGAAAGCGGGTCGGGCGATGCCGGGTTGTTCAACGCCCAGCTCAAGCGACTCGCTGAGGTACGTGCGCAGGCACAGAAATGCGCCGATGCCCGATCCGATGACATCGAGAAACTCAAGAAGGGACTGGAGGTACCGGGTGAGGCCGTGACAACGCCCGGTGGCGAGGGCATGACACCCAGCCTCGAAATACACCTACGCCTGGAAGAGCACGAAACCCAGCTGACCACATGCCGTGCCATCCAGCTGGAGGCCAGAATGCTTGCCGACCAGATGAGAGCGCACCAGCAGGCCATCAAGAAGAGCTACCTGCTTGAGCGTGGCCCCAGGCTTTGGGAAGCCTCACCCCTGAGCCTATACCAACCGCGGCAACTGCTGACGGGCATCGAGTCCTTCCTGCTGGAGCGCATGCAGTTGAAGAAGCTGTCGCCCGGCAGCTGGCTGGTGCTGGCCATGGTGAGCGCCATCGCCCTGGGGCTCGGCTTCTGGTGGGGCCGGCAGCTGCGCCGCCGGTCCGAGCACCGCAGCGGTGACGACATCACGGCCCGACTGGGCGCATCACTGCAGGCCTGCCTGGCCGGGCGTCTGCCGGTGTTTCTCATGCTTATTGCCATGACCGGCTGGTTGGCTATTGAGTTGCCCACCGTCCCGATCCCCCCGGCGATCGGTCTCCTGGTGAGTGTACTCATCTATCTGGCAGGCCTGACCTGCATCCGGGTGTTTCTCAATCCCTGCGCACCCGCCAGCCATTTCCTGGCGCTCGACCGGGACTATGCCCGGGCGCTTGCAAGGCATCTGCACGGTCTGCTGCTGCTGGGACTGGTCGCGATCCTGGCCTTTTATACCGAGATCCATGAGGCCGTTCCGGATGAGCAATGGTATGCCGCGCGTGCTGTCTACCTGGCCGTGCTGATCGTCATCCTGGTATGGCTGGTGTTGGCCATGCACAGGGCACCCGCGCCGTTCAGCAACGCCAAGCTGCGCGGGATTCTCGTTGCCCTGTTGCTGGCTACACTGATTAGCGAACTGCTGGGTTTCCGCAACTTGTCTATCTATTTAGTGAAGGGTCTGCTGGGCACGGCACTGCTGGTCCTGATTGTGTGGATTGCCAACACGCTGCTGCGGGAGTTCTTCGACGGCATGGATGAAGGCCGCTATAGCTGGGTCCGGCAGATGCGTGAAAAACTCAGTCTGCAGGCCGGGGAGCCGGTCCCGGGCCTGATCTGGCTGAGACTGCTGGTGATGCTGACCCTGTGGCTTGCCTTTGCGGTCAGTGTGGTCGGCCTGTGGGGCTATTCAGATACCATCTGGTCCTGGCTCAGGGAGACCGTCACCGAGGGTGTACAGGTCGGTACGCTGCGTATCGCACCTCTGCAGTGGGCCGTGGGTATCGGCGTCTTCGCGCTGCTGGTTACCTCGGTACGCTGGCTCAGGAACGAGGCCTTGCCCAGCCTGGTCGCCAAGTCGCGCTTCGACCACGGGGCAAAGGAAGCCATTGTCACCATCAGCGGCTATGTCGGGATGATCCTCGCCGCCATTATTGGCCTGTCGCTCGCCGGATTCAGCTTTACCAACCTCGCCATTATCGCCGGCGCACTCTCGGTCGGTATCGGCTTCGGCCTGCAGAACATCGTCAACAACTTCATCTCCGGCATCATCCTGCTGTTCGAGCGCCCGATTCGCACCGGTGACTGGATTATCGTTGGTTCCACTGAAGGCTATGTGCGCAAGATCAGTATCCGTTCCACCCAGATCGAAACCTTTGACCGCGCCGATGTCATCGTCCCCAACTCGGAACTTATCTCCAACCAGGTCACCAACTGGGTGCTGCACGATCCCTGGGGACGGGTCACAGTACCTATCGGCGTGGCCTATGGCTCGGACGTGGAGAAGGTGCGGGAGATACTCCTGAAGGTTGCCACCGAGCACCCACTGGTGATAACCGACAGTCACAAGGTCGGTGCCCCGAAGGTGCTGTTCCGCGGTTTTGGTGACAGTTCCCTGAATTTCGAGCTGCGCTGCTTTATTAAGGCCATTGAGAGGCGCCTGGACACCCTCAGCGACCTCAATTTCGCCATTAACCGCGCGCTCGCTGAAGCCGGGATCAGCATTCCATTTCCGCAACGTGACCTGCACCTGCGCAGTGCAGACCCGTCATTCAATTTCGTCAACAGACCGGATGAGTGATAACAGTGGCCGTATACCGATGACCCGACACCAGGGTGAGCAATGAACGAGACGATAACAGAACCCGGCAATGCCTACCTGTTGGGGCCAACGGCCCGCGCACTGAGCTGGAGCGAGGTGCGCGACTGGCAACCCGATGACGGTATCCTGTGGGTGCACCTGGATTACTCACAGGCGGAAGCAGCCGACTGGGTACGGCGTGACAGTGGTATGAGCGCCATCGAAGCCGGCGCCATACTGGCCGAGGAGACACGCCCGCGCAGCCTGGTGCTGGAACAGGGGCTGCTGGTGATACTGCGTGGCGTCAACCTGAATCCCGGCGCCGACCCGGAGGACATGATATCGGTGCGGATCTGGATGGACGACAGGCGCATCATTTCCACTGGCCAGCGCAAGCTGATTGCGATCGATGACCTGCGCAGCCAGATCGTCCAGGGACGCGGCCCGGGCAATCCCGGCGAGTTCCTGGTGCACCTCGGTGAACTGCTGGAAGAGCGCATCAGTGACGTGGTGGATGATGTCGTGGACGTGGTTGACAGCCTGGAAGACGAGGTCATCAGCGGCAACCACCAGGAA
>JAOTTU010000196.1 GCA_029864225.1 Gammaproteobacteria bacterium
CTGGGGCTCGGGCTTGTCCATCGTCAGCGCGGCCTACCTGGTAGTTACGCTGGTCATGCCCTGAAGCCGGGTGCCACCTGGGGGGGAACCCCGCTCCAGAAACAACAAACCCGCCGGCAGGCGGGTCCTGAAACCAACGATATCCGACAGGTTAGACACTGATGTCCAGCGGCCGACTGTGCTCTGAGGCATAGTGGACCTTCAGGGTCATCTCCTCGATGATGTCCTCATCAATACGATCGAGCACCACCTTGTAGCCTTGCGTGACCAGGCTGTCCGGCCCGTAGCACTCGAGACACTTCTCGTAGCGCCGCTGGTACCAGTCCCAGGCAGTTGCGTTCGTCACGGTCCTGTTTGCTGGTTTCATTGAAAACCTCTTTTATTACAGCTATTTACCCGAGTATTGCCGGGCCGCTATCCAGTTGCTGGCGATGGGATGAATTCTAGCGCACCCGCCCTGTACCGGGGGCCGGTACGGACCACCATTTACAATTGTTTACAGCCAGGCGCCGGCAATCACATGCCGTTGCGGTACCCGGATAGATCAGCGGCCCCGCTGGCACGGACCAGGCGCAGGGCAAGGGCATACTCACGCAGGAGCTTCAGGGCATACAGGATCCGGGCCCGGAAATACTCATCGGCACCGGCATTGTTATCATCCGGATTGCTGTTCAGGACCGATCCAACATTGCGCAAGATGACATGCTCGGGGATGTAGCAGAGACGGCTGTTCTTGTAGCTGCTCATGCGCAGTTCCGCCACGGGATAGGCGCCGCCATCGGCCGATGACACCGTGACAATCAGGGCCGGCTTGTGTGCGAGCTCCGCACCCTTGGAGGTCCACATCAGAAAGAAATTCTTCAGCCCGGCAGGCACCTGGCCATGCCATTCCGGAGAGACCACCACGATTCCGTCGCTTGATTTCAGCTGCCCGGAGATCGGCCCAAGCAGCTCGTTCCACTGCGGGTCGTCATTCCAGATGCCTTCGTCCCAGAGCGGAAGCGGATTACCGGCCAGGCTGAACAGCCAGGTTTCATCGCAGACACCCTGCTCCTTGAGGGTTTTTTCGATGTAACGCGCCACTTTCTCGCTTTGTGAATTGTCACGATGACTGCCACTGATGATGCTGATCTTCATTTCATAAATCTCGATGAGATGCGGCCGTCTATTGTAACAGTGTTTCAGCCAATCCCGGCGTACGATGTAAGCGGCCGGGACCGCAGTGCGTTACCAGGTTGTAGTCATTTGCAGTCATTGGATCCATAATCAGGCAAATACTCAATTCTGGCACGAGATCAGTCCAATGGCGCGCTCGATCATCATCATTCTTCTGGCACTGGGTACCTTCACTGCACAGGCCGGCAACTGGAGTTCACGTCTGCTGAATGGCAACGAAGTCGTGGTGGATCCGGGCACCAACCGGGCCACGGTAACCGTCGATGGCATCACCACGCAGCTCTGGCAAGGCACCCATCGCCTGCAGGACGGCTCCATCCTGATTATTCGCAACGGCGTCGCGGTACCGAATGAGAAAATTCTCGAATCCCGCGAGTTGCCGGTACCGGAGCCATCGGAGTGGGAGGACGCCCCGATTATCGGTTACTCGCCCTGCGAAAAACTGGTGCGCAAGGTTTGCGGCAAGGAAGGCCAGTGTGTTGATGCCAAGAGCTGCAACCCGTCACAGCAATTACTCAGTATGGAGCGGGAAGAGCGCGAGGCCAGCGACAACCACAACCTGATGACCTACACTAGTGGCCAATGCCTGAAGGCCGACAGGGACAAGGATTTTTTTGTTTCATGCAACAAATAACAGCTCATCGCCTTGTTTGCGCCAGATCGGCTCTATTCAATTCTGAATAAATCCCGAAATCTGCCATCCCGAAGGGAAGTTGAGTGTCAGATGTAATCTGTTTTAGTTGACGCAGATCAATGCAGGAGTACATTATCGGTCATCAAATGACCATAGAATTACACAGCTAAACAACCAGTGCCCGGTCGACTACCATGCGACTTGAGAGTCAGACCGTCGAACTGCCTTTGGAGGGTATTAGTATGATCCGTTATGTGAGTGAATTTCTGTCACCGCTGTGCCTGGCCGTGGTCTT
Organism: Gammaproteobacteria bacterium; assembly: GCA_029864225.1. GTDB lineage: Bacteria > Pseudomonadota > Gammaproteobacteria > UBA9214 > UBA9214 > CAMYJZ01. Next base: position 2,106 of record JAOTTU010000196.1, read on the forward strand.
GACCGCCGCCGGCACAGCCAACGTGTTGGCTGCCGATGTGAATGAGTTGGTAGAGCCCTGCGCGGGATGCCATGGCAAGGATGGTGTCAGTACCGAGTCCGATATTCCCATCATCGCCGGCAACTCGGCCACGTACATCATCGACACGATGGTTTCTTTCAAGGATGAGGAGCGACCCTGCGAAGAAACCGAGATTCTTGACGGGCCACGCAAAGGCGAGAAGGAAGATATGTGCAAGATCGCCGCAGACCTGTCAGAGGCGGACACCAAGCTTATTGCCGAGCATTTTGCTGGAAAGCCATTTGTCCGCGCCAAACAGGAATTCGACGCAGACAAGGCGAAACTCGGCAAGGGCGTCCATGACACCAGCTGCAAGAAGTGCCATGAGAACGGTGGCAGTTCCCCGGACGATGATGCGGGCATCCTGGCAGGGCAATGGATCCCCTACCTCAGAGACCAGTTCGAGGAATATGCCGCGGATGAACGCCCCATGCCGAAGAAAATGAAAACGAAGTTCGAGAAACTCAATGAAACGGATATTGAGAACCTGGTTCACTATTATGCCAGCTTCCAGTAGTGCGGAAGCACCTTAGCGTGAGGCCAAAAGGGGCTTAGGTCTTGTTGCCTTTGCCCCGCTTTGCGGGCGTCACCTGCACACGATGCTTGCCGTTGGGTGCAACCACGCCATGAAACCGGTTATTCCCAGCCCCACTCCAGCTGTTGCCGGCTCTCGCTGCGGTCGGACCGCTGACAGTATCGTGCGTGGGCACTGTAACGGGGGTAGCTGGTGGCTGGCTGCAGTCTGTAGCACAAGGCTGTTCAGTCCGTTGCTTGGGTATGGGTAATGGATGAAATCAGGATAATTGCAAATCCATACAAATAGTTTCCTGTGTTTTCACGCGCAATTATTGCCCGGACTTGACCTGTGTCAACGACACAAGAAATCTTATTTGATTAGAATACTATCCAATCAACATAAAATTATTGAATTATAAAGATTAATTAGTGGGTTAGAAGTGATAAGAAGTATTTTCTGTTAATAAACACAATTGTTCGAGGAGAACTATCATGATCGATATCAAGCGCTCGCGCCTCCTAATGGCGGCCTTGCTGGTTATCCCCCTCATGCTGGCAGGATGTGGCGACGACGGTGCCCAAGGTCCCGCCGGTGCTGACGGTGCTGACGGTGCCGACGGTGCCGACGGTCAGGATGCCATCGTCCTGGCAGATATCGTTGCCCTAAATCCCGTGCTCGATCTGAGCAACACGGTCTCCTACGATGCGGCTACCGAGACCTTGACGGTGCACTTCTTCCTG
>JAOTTU010000046.1 GCA_029864225.1 Gammaproteobacteria bacterium
TAGTCGATTAACGATCAGGTCCCCGAGCGGGCGGTCGGACCACTTGTAGGCCGCCATCAGCACCAGGATAAAGATGGCCAGGCCGAAGGAAAACGACATAATAATGAACATCGGTGCCATCAGGGCCGCATCATAGGCCTGGCGGGCAACCAGAAAGCCGAAGATAGAGCCGGTACCGGTGGTGAGAATCAGGCGCCAGATGAAGGCGGTGAAGCCGGCCAGCCTGGTGAAGGCATTCATCTTGCGCTCCATCATCATCCACAGGTACACGGCGACCACCGCCATGAAGCCGATATACAGGATGATGTTCCAGGCAAAGATGGACTTGAAGTTGTAATAGGTCATCGCGACGATCAACCGGTCGGGTCGACCCAGGTCGAGTACCAGTATCGCAAGGCCACCCACGAGCAGGGCAATGGCCAGTAGTCCGGACAGGCGGGCCAGGGGTTTATAGGGCGTCTTGCCGAACACGGAGCTGATCGAGGCCACGTTCAGGGCGCCGGAGGCGGCAACGATCAGGAATACGGCGAATACATGCGGCGTGCCCCAGACTATCTGGTTGGTCATGCCGGTCACATGGTGGCCGTTGTGCTCCATGAAGTAGGCCGCGCCCAGGCCGGCCAGTACAAACAGACCAATGAAGCCAAGCAGCGAGTAAAATCGCATGCCTCCTTCAATTTCCCTGAAATCAATCTGGAGTTTCATCAAATCCCCCGGTAACGAACGCCGGTATTGAGGTTGAGGTCAGCGCGAATCTGGCGGCTGCTGTGCTGCTTGAGCTGCATCGCGATCTCGCTGTCGGGGTCGTTGATATCCCCGAAGACCATGGCATTGTGGTTCTCGGCCGTGCAGGCCTCGACACAGGCCGGTGTGCGACCCTCGTCCACACGGTGCACGCAGAAGGTGCAGGATTCGACCGTGCCCTTGCCGCGCGGTGCATGGGGCAGCTGGTCCTGCAGTGCCTCATGGATAAAGGAGCGCGCCTTGTAGGGGCAGGCCATCATGCAGTAACGGCAGCCGATACAGATATGCTTGTCGACCAGTACGATGCCGTCAGCACGCTTGAACGAGGCGCCCGTGGGGCAGACGTCCACGCAGGGTGGGTGCTCGCAGTGCTGGCAGAGCAGGGGTAGCGACTGGGTATGGCCGGTCTGCTTGTCACGCAGATCGACCTTGCGGATCCACTGGGCATCGGTCTCGGGACGGCCGTGGCCGGTGAGGCCGTGCTCGTCGTTGCAGGAGGTGACGCAGTCAGTGCAGCCGTTGGCGCATTTGTTGGTGTCGATCAGCATACCCCAGCGGACATCGCTGGTGACCGCCTCATCGGCAGGGCGCGCCTGTGCGACCTCGTGAAGGAATACGCCGGGCGCGACACTGAGACCGGCGATCGCGGTTGCCGTGTTGCCGAGAAAACGCCGCCGGTAGGTATCGATATTCGCGTTATCAGTCATTGCTGATGACCTCGGTTGCCAGGGCCTGGTGCGGCTCGGCAGGCAACACAGCAGCTTGGTTAGCGGATTTCGCATGTCCGGACAACGCGTGAGGATTGGGTGTCTTGACCGGGCGGTCTGCATGACACTGAAAACAGTCGATACTGACAGCCGCGTAGCTATGACAGCTGTTGCAGAAGTGCTCATCGCTGCTGACGCGCGGGGCATCCGGGGCATCGCTCACATGGCAGTTGATGCACTGTTCCAGGCTGTACTGCCTGGTGCGGATACCCCTGTGCATGGTCTCGTCACGCTGGTGCAGGATGTATTCCATGTGGTTCTTGCGCATTTCCGTGGTGGGTTCCACACAGCCCTGTGTCTTGCTGTAGCGGTCCTGTGCTTGCGGGACAACAGGCAGCAGTGAATCATCACCGGCCCAGGCGGCAGCGGGCAGTCCCGCTACCACGCTCAGGGCCAGCAGAATACGCAGGCTTGTTTGCATCAGGTTTTGCATTTGATAACCGTCTTAGTGATCACCCAGGGCCATGTCGATGTAGCCGGTCGGGCAAACATCGGCACAGATATGGCAGCCGACACACTTGTCGTAGTCCGTGTCCACGTAACGCCCGGTCGTGGCCTGGTCCTTCTTGACGCGGAAGATCGCATCCTGCGGGCAGTAGATCACACAGTTGTCGCATTCGAAGCACATGCCGCAGCTCATGCAGCGCTCGGCCTCGTTGGCCGCCTGTTCCGAGTTCAGCCCGATACCGCGTTCCGCAAAATGACCGAGGACTTCGTCGGCCGAGGGGCCATAGGATGAGCGCTTGTTGCGCGGTACAAACGGGAAGTGACCCAGGAACAGGCGATCCGATGAAATGATCTCGGCCTCGGCACGGTCCTCGTAGTTGTGTACGGCCCAGTTGCCGGTGCCGGTGCCGCGCGCCTCGTTTGGATCGTCGGCGTTGAACTCTTCCGGTTCCAGGTTGGCCTCGTGCAGCTTCTGCAGCAGTTCGAAGTGGTGCACGTCCACCTTGGGCCGCTTTTTCTGAGATTCCTGTTTGAGGAAGTGATCGATGCTTTCGGCCGCAATCGAGGCCTGACCGATCGCCGTGGTCAGCAGGTGGGGCCGGATGATGTCACCGGCGACGAAGTGGCCTTCGCGTCCCGGCACCTGGTAGAAGGCATCGGAGTCGATCAGGCCGCGGCCGTTGTCGAGTGATTCGAGGCCTGCGGAGAGGTCGCCGCCCTGGCCGATGGCGGATACGACCAGGTCGCATTCCACCTCGAACTCGGTACCCTCGACGGGATTCGGACGGCCATCGACCATTGCGCACTTGGCCATCTTCAGTGCCTTGGCCATGCCCTCGTCATTGAGAACGACCTCGAGCGGCATTACACCGTTCAGGATGGTGACACCCTCGCGCAGGGCATCCTCTACCTCGTGCTCTGTCGCGGTCATTTCCTCGCGCTGAAACAGGGAGGTCAGGGTCACTTCGGCGCCCTCACGGGCGGCGGCGAAGGCGGAGTCGTGGGCGACGTAGCCGCCGATGACCTGTTCCGGGCGCACTTCCTTGTCAAGGTGCTCGACCTTGCCCAGACGACGCGCAACGGAGACCACGTCGATAGAGGTATCACCACCACCGACACACACGACCCTGTCCGCGGTAACCTGCAGGGTGCCCTTGTTGAAGGCCTCCAGGAAGGCCACGCCGGAAACGCAGTTCGGTGCATCACTGTTGGGCACCGGCAGCTTGCGGCCGGACTTGCAGCCCAGGGCCCAGAGAATGGCGTCGTAATCCTTTTCCAGCTCCTCGATAGCGACATCCCTGCCGACGCGTACGCCCAGGCGGGTGTCGATGCCTCCCAGGTCCAGGATGCGCTGACACTCGTGGTTCAGGACGTCGCGCGGGGTACGGTAACCCGGGATGCCATAGCGCATCATGCCGCCAAGTTCGTCATGGTCATCGAAAATGGTGCTGGCATGACCCAGGCGGCGCAGGTGGTAGGCGGCCGCCATGCCGGCGGGGCCGGCACCAATGATGGCCACCTTCCTGCCGCTCAGTTGTTCCGGCGCCTCGAAGGTGAATTTCTTTTCATAGGCGGAGTCCCCGATGAACTGCTCCACGGCATTAATGCCGACAAAGTCGTCAACCGCGTTGCGGTTGCAGCCGTCTTCGCAGGGGGCCGGGCAGACACGGCCCATCATGGCCGGGAAGGGATTGGCGTCGGTGGAGCGGCGGAAGGCGTACTCCTCCATGCTCATGTCACCCGTGGGCTTCTCGATGCCGCGCACGATCTGCAGCCAGCCGCGGATGTCCTCTCCCGAGGGGCAGCTGCCCTGGCAGGGGGGTGTACGATGTACATAGGTCGGGCACTTGTGCGAATGGTCGCCTTCAAAGATGTTTTCCACTTGACGCTTCCATGTGTAGTCACCCTCTTGGTAGCGGCGAAACGTCAGATCCTTCTTTTCCATGTCGTCTCGAGAAGTAGCCATGCCTGTTCTCCTGTCATCTGATTGGGTTGCTCACCCAAACCGGATTCAATTAAAAATTATTGTTTGCTCCCAACGACGATTGCGTTACTCACCAGTTGATGAACACTCACAATACTGTCCATGGTAAAGCCGTAATAGGGTAAAACCTTTGAAAACTGGCTCTTGCAGATCGCACAGATCGCGGCCATGTGCGTGACGCCATGCTCTTCAACAACCTGCTTGAGCGCCTCCATGCGCGGCAGGGCGCCCTTGACGCGCAGTTCCATCAGGTCGTCGGTCAGCAGTCCGCCGCCACCACCACAACAATACGTGGCCTCGTGGATCGTATCTTGAGGCATATCATAGAAGTGGTTACAGGATGCCCTGATGACATCGCGGGGGATGGTGAACTGACCGCCGGGTTTGGATCCCATGCGCGAGGCACGGGCCACGTTGCAGGAATCGTGGTAGGTCAGGACCATGTCGTCGTTGGCCGACTTGTCCATCGTCAGGGCGCCGCGCTGGATGAGGTCATGGGTGAACTCAAGGATGTGCTGCGGCACCGGGTAATTCGGGTCGAGGAAGTCGAATGGGCCGGCCAGGGTGTTGAGGAAGCTGTAGGCCACGCGCCAGGCATGCCCGCATTCGCCCATGACAATGCGTTTGACACCCAGGTCGAGGGCGGCTTCGCGGATGCGCAGGGAGACCTTGCGCATGTTTTCGTAGCTGCCGATGAACATGCCGAAGTTGGCCGCCTCACTGGCATACGAGCTCAGGGTCCAGCTGATACCGGCCTCGTGGAATACCTTGGCGTAGCCAATCAGGCCATCGACATGGGGTTCGGCGAAGAAATCCGCCGACGGGGTGACGACCAGTATTTCGGCGCCTTTCTCGTCGACCGGAAAGCGCACCTTGACGCCGATATCCTCCTCGACCTCTTCCTCCAGGCCTTCCAGGGTGTCTACCAGTGCCGGCTGGGGCAGGCCGAGATTGTTGCCGATCTTGTAGACCTTGCCGATGATCTCGTTGCAGTACTTCTGCCCGACACCCACGCAGTCCATGATTTCGCGTGCGGCCATGGAGATCTCGGCGGTATCGATTCCATAGGGGCAGTAGACCGAGCAGCGTCGGCACTGCGAGCACTGGTGGAAATAGCTGTACCAGTCGTCCAGGACTTCCTTGGTCAGGTCGACGGCGCCGACCAGCTTGGGAAAGTATTTGCCGGCAAAGGTGAAGTTGCGGCGGTAGACCTTGCGGAGCAGGTCCTGGCGCGCGACCGGCATGTTTTTCGGGTCGCTTGTGCCCAGGTAGTAGTGGCACTTGTCCGTGCAGGCGCCGCACTTGACGCAGGAATCGAGGAACACCTGGAAACCCCGGTACTTGCCGGTCAGCTCCTGCATCTTGTCCAGGGCGACCTGCTCCCAGTTATCGACCAGTTCACCCGGAAAGCCGAGCGATTCCTGGAACTCTTCCTTGGCGACGAACGGCTTGCTGTGTGCCATCACACCTTCCTGGAGGTGCGGAATGACGGGGTATTCTTTAAGTTCAGGTGTTTCGAAATCAGCCACGTTCAGCTCCTGGTCCTGTCATCCACTCGGCTATCTGTTTTCCAGCTTGGCGGCCCACGCAGCGAGATGGCGCTGTTCACGCGGGTTGTCAACCTGGTTGCGGGTCGGGCTGAAGAAAATGCCGGGGGCATGCAGCAGCTTGCTGATCGGGAAAATGATCATCAGCGTGGCCACCAGCGCGAGATGGAGCAGCAACACCGGGTCCTCGGGGATGGGTTGCCAGTTAAAATACATCAGACCCAGAAAGAAGGCCTTCAGTGCCACGATATCGGTGTGCGTCAGGTAGTCCATCGCCAAACCGGTCAACGCGATGCCAAGCAGCAGAGCCAGCATCAGGTGGTCCGACAGGGCGGAAATGTAGCGCACCCGGTCAACCAGGAAGCGGCGTGCCCACAGGCCGGCCAGGCCGGCTGCCATGGCGAACGCGGCATACAGGCCAAATGGCTGAATCAGGTCCACCCAGGTCCATACCGGATTGGTGAAATAGCGCAGGTGCCGCGCCAGCACAAGGAGCATGCCGAAGTGAAACAGATAGCCAAAGACCCAGATCCACTTGTTGGACTTGAACAGGCTCTCGAAAAACGCCAGTTCCCTGAACATGCGCAACACGACGCCGGAGCGCGTTACCGGCGCAGGTGTGGTCGGTATCTTCAGCGGTGCAGGTGTTTTAGCGTACTGACGTATCTTGTAGGCCAGGCCGCCGACGAGCAGGGCCGTAGCTAAATAGAACAGCAGCGCATAAACAACAGTCAGAAACGGCATGTTTCTGAACTCCCTTACGGTTGTGGTTTGAGGAAACCAGGGTGGTTACAGAGGATCAACCCCCGCAACCACCGAGTGTCTGATTAAACGCAACCGGTAGGCTTAGGCAGGCCGGCGTACTTGCAGGCCTGCTTGGCCGGGCCATAAGGGAACAGTTCATACAGGTACTTGCTGTTGCCCTTGTCCTTGCCGAGCTTCTTGCCAATTGCCTTGGTCAGAACCCGAACCGCAGGGGCGATCTGGTACTCCTCGTAATACTCACGCAGGAAATTGATCACTTCCCAGTGGTTGTCGGTGAGCTCGCAATCGTCAATATTTGCCATGACTTCAGCGACATCCTTATCCCACGAATTCAGATCGGCCAGGTAACCTTCCTCGTCAGTTTCATATGACTTGCCGTTTGCTTCAATACTGCCCATGAGTGAATCTCCTATTAACAGATTAAAAGTGGTTAGGGTTACAGCCAGGACTGCACCTTGTCGTTACTCTCGACCATGTCTACGAAACCGGCATAATCGACGATCTTTACACCATCAACCAGCTTGTCTTCCGAAAGGCCGCGTGCGGCTAGATCCGGGCCGAGTACGGAAACGTTTTTGCCTTCCAGTTTTGCGGCAGACGTGTTGTTTTTTATCGCGCCGTAGACACCGTCTTCGATCAACAGCAGAGCATCATCAGGTTTCATGATGGATGTGGCTGTGTTCAGGCTTGAGCCATCAAAAGGAGACTTGTTTACCAAATGAAGCATTGTCATGTTGATTGGTCTCCTTCCTAAAAGTTGAACAGTATGTCTTGCCCGGCAAGAATATCTGCCATTTCGGTGCGGCTCACCAGGCGGATGGAATCTTTTTCGGCCCAGTCTTCATCTTCATCTTCCCAGACCAGGTGCTGCAGGTCATCGAGACTCAGGCCGCGTTCCTCAAGGGATTCCTTATCCACGTAAATCTTGGTTACTTCATAGTCACCCAGTGCCGAATAGGTGGGTGAAAAGTTTTTCATCCCGATTCCCGTGGTGTCCTGTCCCTTGGTCAACTGGTATACACCATCATCCATAAACGCCAGGCTGACGTCCTGCTCAAAAGCGGCACCAATCAGCACGACTTCCAGGGATTCCCATGCATAGATGGTCCCATAGGGCGCCTTGCGGTTGATGTACATAAACTTCTTGGATTCTTCAGGCATCCAGACTCTCCCGGTCAGTCGCCGAACACAATCAGACGGTCACTTTGAACTCCACCCTCGATTAACTGCCCGAGGCCCGAGATACGAAAACCCGGTGCTATGTTGGTAGCATCTTTGCCGTTGCGCTGGGCTTCACCGTCATCGACGATGCCGCGTCGCTGAGCAGCGGCAACACACAGCACCATATCGAGATCATATTCCTTGCCCAGTTCACTCCAGCGGTTGACGATGTTGCGGTCGTCCTGGGGCGGCGTAGTCAGGCGGGTGCCGTTGTTGACGCCATCGTGGTAGAAAAAGACACGATAGATCTTGTGGCCTTTTTCCAGTGCCGCCTTGGTGAAGTGGTAAGCCGAATCAGAAGCCTGATGCTGATACGGCCCTTCATTGACCTGAATCGTAAACTTCATGTATCTGATCCCCTAGAAACGAATGTGGGTAGACGCATTCAGGCTGTTACGTGCACCCCGCCAGTTGTCGATGTGGTACTTGGTGAACGGCAGACCGGTTACCTCGAAAAAACGCGGCCAGCCGATGCGTTCTATCCAGTCATTCATGCGTTCCCAGTCCTTGGCGTTTTCCTTGTAGGCCTTGAGTATCTTCTTGACCACGGCGGTGGCTTCGGGCCAGCGCGGCGGGTTGTTGGGGATGCCGGAGGCCACCAGCTTCTGGAATGTCGGTACGCCACGCGCGTTGGAATGGTTACCGCCGACCCAGATGGCCAGCTTGGAATGCTCGGCGTCGTTGATCTGCATCGGCGGGCACGGCGGGTAGCAGGCGCCGCAGCAGATGCACTTCTTCTCGTCGACTTCCAGGGAAGGCTTGCCGTTCACCAGTGCAGGGCGAATCGCTGCGACCGGGCAGCGTGCCACGACCGAGGGCCGTTCGCAGACGTTGGACACCAGGTCGTGGTTTATCTTCGGCGGCTTGGTGTGCTGGACGTTGATGGCGATGTCGCCCTGGCCACCGCAGTTGATCTGGCAGCAGGAGGTGGTCATGTGCACACGGTTGGGCATCTCCCAGCTGGTGAACTCGTGGATCAGCTCGTCCATCATGGACTTCACAACGCCGGAGGCGTCAGTACCCGGGATGTCGCAGTGCAGCCAGCCCTGGGTATGGGAAATCATTGTCACCGAGTTGCGGGTACCACCGACAATGAAGCCTTCCTTGAGCAACTTGTCGATCAGCGGCTGAACCTTGGCTTCATCGGCAACCTGGTATTCGATGTTGCTGCGAATGGTGAAGTGGATGAAACCGTCACCGTATTCATCACCGATATCACACAGTTTGCGCAGTGTGTACAGGTCAAGGATTCGCTGGGTACCGGCGCGGACGGTCCAGATCTTTTCGCCGCTGTTGGCTACGTGCACCAGGACGCCGGGCTGCGGGTCCTCGTGGTAGGCCCATTGGCCATAATTCCTGCGCATCACGGGATGCATGTACTGGAACGCGTCAGGGCATCCGGATTCAATCGGCGAACGCATTTCTTGTGCCATGTGACTCTCCTGAAAAAACTGAATTTATTGAGCACTTCCGGCGCCGTGCGCCGGGAGTGTCTGAAAACCTACCGTGTGATCAGGCAGAAGCGGCCTGCTTCTCCTCGCGCTTGCGCGCGAACCACTTCTCGGCCTCTTCATCCCAGCCATCCATGCGGACATAGGAGGACTGGCGCGGGTGCTTGACCATGTTCGGATCGACATCCACACCGATGCCTTCAAGGAAGTTCACCAGACCGATGCGCTCGATCATTTCACCGCAACGCTCGTGTTCCAGGCCGTTCTCGGCCCAGAAATCGATGATCTCTTCGGCCATCTCGACCAGGGACTCGTAGTCCTCCTCGGTCTCGAGCTTTTTGAACGGCACCACGACCGTGCCCATCAGATCACCGATCTTCAGGGTGCGCTTGCCGCCGATCAGGATGGTGACGCCCTTGTCATCGCCGGGGTGCAGTGCCTTCGGCATCACGTTCAGGCAGTGCATGCAGCGTACGCAGTTGTGATTGTCGACGACAAAATTGTCGTTGTCGTCCAGTGAAATGGCCTGGGTCGGGCAACGCGTGATGACGTTGTCGATGATGTACTGGCGGCCCTTCTTCTGGATGTAGTTCTTGAACTCTTTCTGATTGACCTTCATGTCGTCACGCCAGGTGCCGATGACTGCGAAGTCGGAACGTTCGATGGCGTTCTGGCAATCGTTCGGGCAACCGGAGACCTTGAACTTGAACTTGTAGGGCAGGGCCGGGCGGTGGACGTCGTCGGTGAAGTTGTTCACCAGGTGACGGTGGGTGCCCTGCTCGTTGCAGTTGGACATTTCACAGCGGGCGCCGCCGACGCAGGACATGGCGGTGCGCACGCAGGGGCCGGCGCCGCCGAGGTCCCAGCCATACTCGTTGATCTCGTCAAAGAAGTGCTGGGTGGCCGTGGTGCTGGCACCGATGAACATGATGTTGCCGGTCTGACCGTGGAAGGTCACCAGGCCGGAGCCGTGCTTTTCCCAGCTGTCGCCGAGTTGGCGCAGCATGTCGGTGGTGTAGAAGTTACCCGCCGGCGGCTGCACCCGCAGGGTGTGGAATTCCCTGGACTCGGGGAAGGCGTCGCCGACCTCGGAGAAGCGCGGGATGATCCCGCCGCCATAGCCGTACACACTGACGGTGCCGCCTTTCCAATAGCCCTTGCGGGTTTCATAGGAATGCTCCAGCTGCCCCAGCAAGCTGTTGGCCACCTCGTTGATACGTTTTTCCGGATGCTTGTCGCGCAGACGTTTGATGCCCGAAATGAAACTCGGCCACGGACCGTTTTCCAGGTCATCTAGCATCGGTGTGGGATGGATATCTTTAGCCATGGTGGTCTCCTAAGTTGTTTATTTCATGCACCATTGATTGATCACGTTACTCGCGCGAACGGTGCCTGCATTCCCTGACAGGCATCCTGTAAATCAGCAGCTTAACTATCCGGTCGCAGACAGCCGACCGGAATCATACGCGCATTCTAGGTGCGGTATTAATCTGAACATATCCTACCCATGGGATGGCGTGACTATAGGGCTGTATCCCGAAAGGGATATAGGAAAAAATTTATTTATTTTCCAGTAGTTAGTTGTCTTTGTGGTTGCAATTAATCTGTGTAGAATTTTTTCTTATATTAACGCGCACTTAACTACATTTTGAGGATGGACGATCTGTCCGCGTGGCCCGGTTAAGGGTCAAGATGAGAATCTATCTCATCTCTGCATGAGTGCTGAAACACCACTTCGAATGATCCAGTAGATTACAATATTTTGTAATAGTGAAATTTAAACGCCGCATTAAGGAATGGCCATCCGGTCGATGTCAGAATCCATGAGTGAGTCACCACTGCAGGGCGCTAGCGCAAGCCCCTTTGATTTGGCCTCCCGCTCGACCTATGAGGGCTGGCGCGAGTGGAAGCTCGGGGTCTATCCGGAGACGGTCGAGCAGCTGATCGTGCCGATCAACCATCCCCATGCGCTCGACCGCTCTGAGAAAAAAGCCCTGCTGGAGCGTTGTAAACGGGCCAACATGGCCCTATATCAGTTGGCAACGGGCAGCGAGCCTGGCAAGCAGCTGGTCCGGGCCCTGGGCCGCCAGTTCGGACTGGAACGACTGGACAACAACCTGCGTGCAGACGAGGACAGTATCACCGCGCTCAGGGTGGTCCCGGAGGCAGGTAAAACTCACTATATACCGTATACCAACCGTCCACTGAACTGGCATACCGATGGATACTACAACAGCCCGGATGAGCAGGTGCGCGCTATCGTCATGCACTGTGTGGCGGATGCAGTAGCGGGCGGGGACAATAGCTACCTTGACCACGAGATCGCCTATTTGCTGATGCGCGATGAAAATCCGGATTACATCAGGGCGTTGATGCAGCCCGATGCGATGACCATCCCGGCCAATGTCGAGGACGGGGCGGAGTTGCGCCCGGTACAGAGCGGACCGGTATTTTCAGTGCAGCCGCTGACCGGGACCTTGCATATGCGCTACACCGCGCGTACCCGCAGCATTGTCTGGAAGGACGATAGAAATACACGCCTGGCGGCGGGGTTTCTGGCTGAACTTCTTGCCAGTGATTCGGCCTATATTTTCAGGCATCACATGCAGGCCGGGCAGGGTGTAATCTGCAATAATGTATTACACCGGCGCGAGGCATTTACCGATGCCCCGGAACCGGGTCAGCAGCGCCTGTTATACCGTGCCCGTTATCATGACCGGATACACGGTACTGAACTGAATAACGTCTGGTCAGGAGTGTGACATGCTCTGGTTGAGTGAAGTATTACTGCAAGGTCATGACCTCGAGTCCTTCGAGGGTCTGACGGTGGCCATCAAGGAGCGCGCCCGTGCCGGCGAGATGTTCTTTCGCATGGATGTGCGTCCGCCATTTCCGGATACGCCGGAAGACTGGGAAGACCGCCTGGAGGCGGCATTTTCATCGGCGCAGCGAGGCTGAGCCAGACAGGGTGAATGGTTATGTTTTGGAGTGAAGAGAGTAACACCGGGGACTACGTGGTTCCGGATGATGTCGTGGACCTGGCGTTCGCGATCAAGTGTCCGGTGCTGCCGATCGATCATGCGCACGACCTGTCTGTCGAGCTGCAGGCGGCATTGCCTTGGCTGGAACAGGAGGAATATGCCGGCATCCACCTCATCCATGGGGCGGCCTCCGGCAACGGCTGGTACCGGCCGGAAGATAGCACCGATCAACTGCTGCACCTGTCGCGGCGCGCGCGCCTGCGCCTGCGCCTTCCCAGGCACCGGCTGGATGACGCGCGCAAACTAACCGGCCAGACACTGGACATCAACGGTTACTCGCTCGAGTTCGGCAAGTCCGATGTGCACCTGTTTACCACCCTGCCGACCCTGTTTTCACGCTATGTGATTACCCGGGAGGAGGTCGACGAAGAGGAATTCATGCAGCAGGCCGTACGCGAACTCGAGGCGCTGGGAATCGCCTGCCGCAAGATGTTGTGCGGTATCACCCATACGCTGACATTCCCGGATGGCCCGGTGTTTACCCGCAGCCTGATGGTCGCCGACCTGGAGCCAGAGGCCTCGGTGCGGCTGCAACAGGTCGGTCTGGGTGCGGGCCGCAAGATTGGTTGCGGCCTGTTTGTCCCCCACAAGGGCATCAAGCCGGTGAAGGAAGAAGACGGCCAGCAATGAATTATCCCCACCGGGGGGTTGCTTTTTTAGCCGCCGGCGGCAGAATTTGTCCAATTTTTCCAGGTTGCGGGCACTCCAGCGCTTGGATTCAGTCACTATTGAGTCACTATTTAAGGAGGACAACAATGTCGTTAGAAGTCGACGGTGTGAGCATCGAGTTAACTGAAACCGGATTCCTTACCAATCTGGATGACTGGAATGAAAAGATTGCCGAAGTCATTGCCGCGGATGAGGGTATTGAACTGACCCAGGATCACTGGGATGTCATCAACTACCTGCGCGACGAATACATCAACAACAACGCTAACCAGCCGAATAACCGTAGCATGCTCAAGGACATGGGCGACAAATGGGGCAAGAAGGTGACCTCCAAGATGATGTTCGACCTGTTCCCGGGTAACCCCAGCAAGCAGGCGGGCCGCATTGGCGGATTGCCGGAAAGCCGCCGCAAGGGTGGTTATTGAGCCGATCGGCCACCCAATCGGGATATATTCTCTGCATATCCCAGGGGTTATATTCTGCGTCAATTAAAGAATTTATTGTGAATAGCCACGTATCCTGGAGATAAAGGTCATGAGTGAAAGACAGGAACTGATCAAGAAAATGATGGAAATGCAGAAAATGTTCATGGACTATGAACATAAGCATGGTGTAGAGATGGAAGACTATTTTGCCGCCGAGAAAGGTCATCCGCTGGAGCACTATCGCCAGGAATACCGGGATTTGGCCATGAAGCTGGTCGACATAGCGCACAAAGAGGTGGGTTCCCGCCCCTAGGCGCTACAGATCCTGAGCAGAACACTGCCGCAACCCACGGGTTGCGGCTTTTTTATGCGTGTATGTTTTCTCGAAAAATCGTTTCACCGCAGAGACGCCGAGGACGCAGAGAAAATCATCTAAAACAACACCAAAAGTATCTCACCGCAAAGGCGCAAAGGAAATACAAAAGGAACTGCAATAGTTAGAAGAAGAATACCGTTATTAATCCCACTTCTGCAGAAGACAATATTTATTTACTTAGGGA
>JAOTTU010000047.1 GCA_029864225.1 Gammaproteobacteria bacterium
TGGCCGATCCTCGTCAATCTCGGGCAGGCCGGCTGTCAGCCGGGGCTCGGCGCTCACCCGTTCCGGGGCGGCAGCCGGTTCGGCCTCCTGCTGCTTGACGAAGGCGAGTACATCCACCTTGGTGATTCGCCCTTCCTTGCCGCTGCCGCAGATCTGCCCGGGATCGACATTGTGATCGGCCACCAGCTTGCGTGCCGCCGGCCCCATGGCGGCGCTCTGCTGCGGACTGTCAATTGCAGGAGATTCAGAGGCAGGTACAGTAGCCGGCTGCGCCTCCGGCGCATGTGCCTTGCCTGCGCTGATGATGCCGATGACCTGGTCCGCGGTGACCGTTTCACCGTCGTTCATCAGGATCCGTTCCAGCACACCGTCCTCCGGGGCAGGCACTTCCAATACCACCTTGTCGGTCTCGATATCGACCAGCGCCTCATCGCGCCGGATGGACTCGCCAGGCTGTTTGTGCCAGCCCACCACCACACCGTCACTGACAGATTCCGGGAGTGCAGGCACCTTGACTTCGATGGTCATCAGCTTGTCCTTGTGAGTTGTCCGTGCATATCGTTGCCGGGCATCAGGCATCTCCTTCCGCCAGGCCCAGCGCAGCGGCCACCAGCGCAGTTTGTTGTTGAGTGTGCAGACCGGGATAGCCGACGGCCGGCGCGGGCAGCGACTCGCGGCCAGTATAGTGGAGCTTGTTATCCTCGCCAATCACCTCCTGGAGCTTGTGGCTCGTGGCATACCAGGCGCCCTGGTTCATGGGTTCTTCCTGGCACCAGCAGTACTCGGAGACGTTTGGATAGTGCGTGAGTTCCTGGCGCAGCAGCCGCCATGGGAACGGATACAGCTGTTCGATCCGGACGATTGCGATGTGATCGAGCCCGGCCTCGCGACACCGTTCCAGCAGATCGTAATAGACCTTGCCGCTGCACATGATCAGCCGGCTGATTTTTTTCCTGTCCTGCGCATCGACATCGCCGATCACCGGCATGAACTCGCCGCTGGAAAGCTCATCCAGGCTGGATGTCGCGAGCCTGTGACGTAACAGGCTTTTTGGTGACATGACGATTAACGGCTTGCGGAACGGACGCCGCATCTGGCGCCGCAACATGTGAAATGCCTGTGCCGGCGTGGTCGGCACGCAGACCTGGATATTGTGACCGGAACACATTTGCAGGAACCGCTCCAGCCTTGCCGATGAATGCTCGGCCCCCTGGCCTTCGTAGCCATGCGGCAGGAACATGGTGAGCCCGCAGAGGCGTCCCCACTTGGCCTCACCGGAGGTGATGAACTGATCAATGACAACCTGGGCCACATTGCAGAAATCGCCGTACTGTGCCTCCCAGATTGCCAGGCAGCCCGGATCGGCGGTAGCGTAACCATACTCGAAGGCCAGCACGGCCTCTTCCGACAGCAGCGAATCGATCACGATGAAATTAGGCTGGTGCTCGGAAAGGTTCTGCAGGGGTGTATATGTACTGCCGTCGATCTGGTTATGCAGTACCGCGTGGCGATGGAAAAAGGTACCGCGCTCGCTATCCTCGCCGGACAGGCGAATGGGATAACCATCATGCAGCAAGGTGGCAAAGGCCAGCGCCTCGGCAAAGCCCCAGTCGACCGGCAGGGCACCCGCCGCCATCTTGCGGCGGTCATCCATGATCTTGGCAACCCGGCTGTTGAGCTCGAAACCTTCCGGCAATTGCTGCAAACGGGAGGAGAGCTCGCGCAGTTGTTCCAGGCTCACGGCCGTGTCGGCGGGAGAGTCCCACTCGTGCCCGATGTAGGGTGTCCAGTCGACACCGATGGTATTGCCGTTATGGTTATTCGCCCGTACACCCGGGGTCACGCTCTCACCGGCATCCAGCTTGTCCCGGTATTGCATGACCATTGTGTCCGGCTCATCCGGATTGACGATGTTCATTGCGAGCAGCTTGCTCGCGTACAGCTCGCGCGTGGTCGACAATGACTTGATCTCGCGATACATCAGCGGCTGGGTCGCCGCCGGCTCATCGGCCTCGTTGTGCCCGTGCCGACGGTAGCACACCAGGTCGATCACCACGTCCTTCCTGAAGCGCATGCGGTAGTCCAGCGCCACCTGGGCCACGTAATGGACGGCCTCGGGATCATCGCCATTCACGTGAAAGATCGGCGCATTCACCATCTTCGCGACATCCGTACAGTAGAGCGTCGAACGCGCATCCTTGGCCTGGCTGGTGGTAAAACCGATCTGGTTGTTGACCACAATGTGCACCGTGCCCTGGGTCGCGAATCCACGCAGTTCCGACATATTGAAGGTTTCCATCACCACGCCCTGGCCTGCAAACGAGGAATCGCCATGCAGCACAACAGGTATGACATTGCAGCTTTCCTTGTCATGATAACGCTGCTGCCGCGCGCGCACCGAGCCCTGTACAACCGGCGCCACAATCTCCAGGTGGGATGGGTTGAACGCAAGCGCCAGGTGCACGCGCCCGCCCGGGGTGCTGATATCGGAGGAAAAGCCCTGGTGATACTTGACGTCACCGGTGGCAAGCAGCTCCTCGTGCCGGCCCTCGAACTCCGAGAACAGTTCGGCCGGCGACTTGCCCAGGATATTCACCAGTACGTTGAGGCGGCCGCGATGCGACATGCCGATGACGATCTCCCGGATACCCTGTGAACCTGCACGCATGATGAGTTCGCCCATGAGGGGGATCAGGGACTCGCCGCCTTCCAGCGAAAAGCGTTTCTGGCCAACGTATTTTGCGTGCAGGTAGCGCTCGATACCCTCCGCCGCCGTCAGGCGCTCGAGCAACCAGCGGCGCGTTTCGCTGGTGTAGACGGGGTGACACTGGACGCCTTCCAGCTGCTGCTGTATCCAGCGTTTCTCAGTGGTATCGGTGATGTGCATGTATTCCGCACCGATGGTCTCGCAATAGGTGCGGTTCAGGGAAAACAGGATTTCCTTGAGGCTGGACTCCTCCGGTCCGACCAGCGAACCGGTCTGGAACACCGTGTCAAAATCCGCCTCTGACAAGCCGTGGTAGGCAAGTTCCAGTTCGGGGATAGGGGTCGGATCATTGCGCTGCAGGGGATCGGTTCGAGCGTGACGGTGACCCAGGAATCGGTAGGCATTGATCAGCTGCAGTACCCGTACCTGATTCTGCTCGTGCGTCAGACGTACCCCGGTCAGGCTGGCGATACGGTGACCACGGAGACGGCCGGTCAGGCGGCTGAATTCGTCGCGAATCTCCGAATGCGGCAGGTCCACGGCAACGTGGTCGTTGATTTGTGGGAGGTTTTCGAAATAGTAGCGCCACTGCGGCGCCACGTCATCGGGGTTGTGCAGCCAGGCCTCGTACAAAGCCTCGAGGTAGGCCACGTTGCTGCCGGCCAGCAGGGAGGAACGCTGCAGCGGCTTCATCAGCTGCTCGGTCATTGATAAATTCCCCTCGTATTTATCATCAGCCTGTGTAGTGCTCGCCCACGTTGCAGACCATATATAAAGATTAGCGTTAGTGCCAGCCAAACCTTTAGCAGGGCGTGGCCGGCGTTTGTTGGTCGGGTATCGCGGTCACGGGACCGCTCCTACAGGGCCAGGCGATATTTGTAGGAGCGCCGGCCTTCGGCGCGATTGTTGATTGGGGTATCGCGGTCACGGGACCGCTCCTAAAAATGCTCCCTCCCGGGTGACTACCAGCACTCGCCTATAAAGACTGTGGAATCAGTTTCCTCTGCCGATATGCAAAGGGATATCCGGTAAAACGGGTGGTACCCATGGATGCCGGAGGGCACCGGGTAGCGTCCTGCCCCGTCCTGGACAGGACCGGCATGCCGACAGGCAAAAAAAGCTGGAAATATATATATTACAAGGAGTTGAAACAGTGGAAGTACTGGCACAATCCTGGCTGGACCAGCAATGCAAGCTCATCCAGGGCGTGACAAGCGGCGTCCTGATGCTGGGTGTCCCGGAGAACGGCTCGTTCTCCCCGGTGGCCTGCTGGCCGGAAGGCAGCACCACCTCCACGACCCTGCTGGCCATCGCCACGACGGCCATGGAGAAGAAACAGGGCGTCGTCACCAGCATGCCCGATAAGAGTGTGGCCCCACAGCGCCAGATCGACACTATCGGCTATCCGCTGGTCATCAAGGACCAGCTGATCGGAATCGTCGCCCTGGAAATCGACAACCTGCCCGAGGCCAGTCGCCGCTCGGTGACGCATTTGCTCAGGCTGGGTACGGTCTGGCTGGAGATGCTGATCGACCAGCATACCACCACGGACAAGCAGAACCTGATCACGGTGCTTGAGATGGTCGCGCTCAGCTTAGAGCATGAGCGCTTCCAGGTCGCGGCCACGGCGCTGGCGACCGAACTGGCCATGCGCATGGACTGCAACCGCGCCACTTTCGGCTTTCTGCGTGGCGAACGCATTCAGCTCCAGGCCATGTCGCACAGCGCCCGCATCGACACCAGGACCAACCTTGCCAGGGGCATTGCCGCGGCGATGGAAGAAGCCATCGACCAGGACACGGCCATTGCCTTCCCGGTCAGCCAGGAAAAATCCGTCAACATTACCCGTGCCCACGAGGAACTGGTGCGCCAGCACGGCAATGGCGCGATCTGCACCATTCCCCTGGTCGACAATGGCGCAATCATCGGCGCCCTCACCCTGGAGCGCAGCGGTGATCAGCCCTTCGCTATACAGACCATCGAACTGTTCAAACAAATAGGCACCATGATCGGCCCGGCCCTGGAACTCAAGCGTCGCGACGACCGCTGGCTGATCAGCAAGGCGGGCGAGTCCATGCGCTCGATGCTCGGCAAGCTGCTGGGCCCGCGCCACATCACCCTGAAACTTGCCACCATCGCCGCGCTCTCTCTGGCCGGCTTTATGACCGTGACCGACGGCAATTATCGGGTCACCGCCGACACCGCACTGGAAGGCCAGGTACAGCGAGCCGTGGTTGCACCCATTGACGGTTACATCAACAACTCCGACATCCGTGCCGGTGACATCGTGCACACCGGCCAGCTGATGGGTGAACTCGACGACAAGGACCTGAAGCTGGAATACGATAAACTGAGCAGCGAAAAGAACCAGTACATCCGCGAGCAGCGCAGCGCGATGGCCGCACATAAGCGCGCCGAGTCCTCGATACTCAGCGCCCAGATCGATCAGGTCAGCGCCCAGCTCCGCCTGATCGAGGAACAGCTTGAACGCATGCACATCGTCTCACCGTTCGACGGCGTGGTAGTGAGCGGCGATCTCAGCCAGTCGCTGGGCTCCCCGGTCGAACGCGGCGATGTCCTGTTCGAAGTGGCGCCACTGGATGCCTACCGGGTGGTGCTCAAGGTCAATGAAAACGATATCCAGGAGATAGACGTTGGCCAGACCGGGAAACTGCGGCTCTCCGGCATGCCCGGCGAGACACTGCCGTTCGTGATCGAGAAGATCACCCCGGTCTCTGAGGCCAGCGAGGGAAGCAACTTCTTCCGGGTCGAGGCACGTCTCGAGTCCGAACCCGCGCAACTGCGCCCCGGCATGGAGGGTGTCGCCAAGGTCGAGATCGGGGAACGCAAGCTGGCCTGGATCTGGACCCACAAAATGATCGACTGGCTGCGCCTGTGGACCTGGTCTTGGTGGTCGTAGATTTATGACCGAATCACTCTACAGCCCGCTCTGGTACCGGATCGCGGACCTGAAACCGCGGCTGCGTGATCACATTCAGGTGCACCGCCACCACTACCGCGAAGAGCGCTGGTACATCCTGCAGGACAAGGCTACCGGCAGCTATTACCGCTTCAGCCCAGGCGTGTATTTCCTGATCGGCCTGATGAACGGCCAGCGCAGCGTTAACATAATCTGGGAAAAAGCCATCGAGCACCTTGGTGATAGCGCCCCGACCCAGGACCAGACCATGCAGTTGCTGGGACAGCTGCACGCGGCCGATGCCCTGCAGGGTGACATCCCGCCGGACTGTCTCGAAGTGTTCCGGCGCCACCAGGAAAAGCAACGCACCCAGTGGAAACAGCGCCTGCTGAGTCCGATGTCGCTACGCATTCCCCTGTGCGACCCGGAAAACTTCCTCAGGCGCTGGCAACACCTGGTCCGGCCGTTGTTTACCCGGACCGCTCTCGCACTCTGGCTGGTCATCGTGATCAGCGCGCTGGCGCTGGCGGGTCAGCACTGGTCGGCGATCACGGAGAACCTGGTGGACCGGGTGCTGGCGCCCCATAACCTGGTGTTGTTGTGGCTCACCTACCCGCTGGTCAAGCTCCTGCACGAACTGGGACACGCCTTCGCCACCCGGGTCTGGGGCGGCGAGGTCCATGAAATGGGCATCATGTTCCTGGTGCTCATGCCCATTCCCTACGTCGATGCATCGGCCGCGACGGCCTTCGATGACAAGCGCAAGCGCATGGCGGTCGCCTCCGCCGGCATGATTGTCGAACTGCTGCTCGCGGCACTGGCGCTGTTCGTCTGGATCAATGTCGAATCGGGTATTGTCAGCGCCGTGGCCTACAACATTATGCTGATCGGCAGTCTCTCGACCCTAATATTCAACGGCAACCCGCTGCTGCGCTTTGACGGCTACTACGTGCTGGCCGACGCCATCGAAACCCCCAACCTCGGCAATCGTGCCAATCGCCATATCGGCTACCTGATCCAGCGCTACCTGTTCGGTGTCGAAGGCATCGAATCACCCGCCACGGCGCGCGGCGAAGCGACCTGGTTCGTGTTCTACGGACTGGCTGCCTTCGCCTACCGCATGTCGATCATGTTCGCGATCCTGCTCTATGTTGCCGGAAAATTTTTCGTGGTCGGCGTGCTGCTGGCTATCTGGGCCGGGGTAATGCAGATCGTGCTACCACTGGCAAAACATACCATTTACCTGTTCCGCAACCCGCGCCTGCGCCAGCGGCGGTTCCGTGCCGTCGGCACCAGCTGCGCACTGGTCGCGCTGACGGCCTGGCTGGTGTTCTTCATGGAGGTGCCGCTGTCGACGCGTACCGAGGGCGTGGTCTGGCTGCCCGAGCAATCACGCCTGCGCACCGGCAGCGACTGTTTCATCACCCGGCTGCTGGTCGAGCCGGGCACCCGGGTCGCCAAGGACGAAGTGGTCATGAGCTGCGAGGACCCGATGCTGGCGTCCCGTGTGGATCTGCACGAGGCCCGTCTGCGTGAACTGAAGGCGCGCCACAGCTACGAACGGATCGGTGACTACGTCAAGTCCGAGGGCCTGCGTGAGGAAGTCGAGACCGCCGAATCCGAACTCACGCAGGCACGTCAGGAACTCGAGGCCCTGGAAATCCGCAGCCCCGGAAACGGCCGGCTGATAGTTCCGGACGCAAGCGACCTGCCCGGCCAGTTCCGCAAAAAGGGCAGCATCGTGGCCTATGTCATGAACGGCACGCAGCCCGGCGTCCGGGTGGTGGTTCCACAGACCGATATCGCCCTGGTCCGGCAGCGCACCGGGGATGTCGAGGTGCGGCTATCCGGGCGAATCAGGGAAATCATTGGCGCCGAGATCGAACGTGAAGTCCCGGCCGCCTCGAATGCCCTGCCGAGCAGCGCACTCGGTACCCGCGGTGGCGGCAATATTGCTGTCGATCCCATGGACGAGGACGGCCTCAAGTCCATCGACAATGTATTCCAGTTCGAGCTGAAACTCGCGGACGCAACTCAAGTAGACCATTTCGGCCAGCGCGTCCATGTGCGCTTCGATCATGGCGGTGAACCGCTGGCCGCCCAGTGGGGCCGTTCCCTGCGCCAGCTGTTCATGAGGGAGTTCGGTGTTTAGGCTGTTCAACAGGGAGCCGGTGCCGCGACCCGGCATGCAGCTGGGCAGTTATCCTGAGCGGCTGGTGCCAGAGATCAATCGGCTCGAACGCGGTGTGGCGCAACTCGCGGGCGTGATCGCCGCACACAGCGGCAGCCAGAGGCGCCGCATGCGGCGCTTCGCCCGACGCGTCAACAAGGCCGGAAACGGCTTGCCGAAATTATCCGAGCGCGAATTGAAGGCCCGCAGCAGCGACATACGCCAGCGCCTGCGCCGGGACGGCCTGATCGACAAACACACCATCGAGGCCTTCGCCCTGGTGCGAGAGGTATCCCACCGTGTCCTCGGCAAGCGGCACTACGATGTCCAGATCATGGGGGGCTGGGCAATGGTGCAGGGTTCACTTGCCGAAATGGAAACCGGCGAAGGCAAAACCCTCACCGCCACTCTGCCGGCCTGCACCGCGGCCCTGGCGGGGATCCCCGTGCATGTCATCACGGTGAATGACTACCTGGTCAGCCGGGATGCCGCTAACATGAAACCGGTCTACGACTTTCTCGGCCTGAAGGTCGGCTCGATCGTCGAGGGCATGGAAGAACACAAGCGCCGCGAAGCCTATGCCGCCGACGTGACCTATGTCACCAACAAGCAGCTGGCCTTCGATTACCTCCGCGACCGCATCGTGCTGCGCAAGGCCCCCGGCCGCCTGACCCTGCAGATGGAAAGACTTTACCAGGACACGCCGCGCCTCGACCTCCTGCTGATGCGTGGCCTATGCTTCGCCATCGTCGACGAGGTCGACAGCGCCCTGATCGACGAGGCTGGCACACCGCTGATCATATCCGGCCAGGGAGACACCAGCGACGAGCTTTCCGGTGCCTATGTTCAGGCCATGGAACTGGCCGAACACCTGGAAGAAAACCGCGACTTTGTTATCCACAGGCGCGAGCGCCTGATCAGGCTGACGCCCCACGGCAAGGATCGGCTAGAGGACCAGGCCCGCAGACTGCCCGGACAGTGGACCCTGAAGACCCGCCGCGAGGAACTCATCACCCAGGCCCTGGCCGCACTGAACCTGTTTCGCCGTGACCGGGAATACCTGGTAAGAGACAACAGCGTACAGATCATCGACGACTTCACCGGCCGGATCATGGCGGACCGCAAGTGGGAGCGCGGCCTGCACCAGATGATCGAAGTCAAGGAGGGCTGCGAGGTCAGTTCGCCGAACGAGGCTCTGGCGCGCATCACCTACCAGCGTTTCTTCAAGCGCTACCTGCACCTTGCCGGGATGACGGGTACCGCCAGCGAGGCCGCCGGCGAGTTGAGTGCCGTTTACGGGCTCAAGGTGATCAAGATCCCCCCGCGCGTGCCGTCACGACTTGCCGCATGCCCCGACCGCATCTATGCCACGACCGAGGCCAAGTGGAACGCCGTGGTGGAGCGAGTGCGCGAACTCAATGATCAGAGACGCCCGGTCCTGGTCGGCTCGCGCTCGGTGGACGACAGTGAACGTGTCAGCGCCATGCTCACCGAGGCCGATCTCCCGCACCTGGTACTGAATGCCCGCCAGGACCGGGGTGAGGCCTTCCTGGTGGAATGCGCCGGACAAGCAGGCTGCATCACTGTGGCCACCAACATGGCGGGTCGCGGCACCGATATCCCGCTGGGTGAAGGCGTCGCCGAGGCAGGCGGCCTGCACGTCATCGCCGTGGAACGCAACGAGGCCCGCCGCATCGACCGGCAATTGTTCGGCCGCAGTGCCCGCCAGGGCGCGCCCGGGAGCTACGAGTCCATCCTGTCGCTGGAGGACGAGATCATCGCCCGCTTCTATCCGAAATATTTACGCGCCCTGGTCGTGGTTGGCGCCCGGGGTGCAGCGCCCCTGTCACGCTGGCGCATCCGCCTACTGATCGCCCTGTGCCAGTTCCGCTCCGAGCGCGCAGCGCGCTTCCAGCGGCGCGAGCTGGAACGCATGGATGAGCACCTCGGCCGCATGTTGGCCTACACCGGGCAACCGGAATAGACCGCAGGGTGCGCCGTGCGCACCAACCGGCATCAAATATCCCGGTAGGATGGGCAAAGGCCGACAGGCCGTGCCCGTCAGTATCATCCCGTGTTGGGTCCGGCGCTCACGCGCCTTGACCCAACCTACAGCATCGGCAACACGCTGCGTCACACCCGTACCCAATCGCGCTAGCGAGGTGCTCCAGTCTGACCATGACAAACCGGGGACAGGGTTTAAACCTGCCCAGCCTGAATATCGTATCTAATTGTTTATAGAGCATATTTATTTAGGTACCGGGTTCTTCCCGCCTTTTCACCATCCTGGTGCGTCAATAAGGGATAACCCTTAGATATTTCTTTAAAGATCACGCCCATACCGCCGATTAAAGACCTGTGTCCCGTGACACAATTTTGTTTTGTATGGAAATGAAATGCTGACAGCGCCGTCAACGATCTAGATCAAACAGAATGAATAAGCAACAAGTGACCAACACTCTCGGAGGAATTCTGCTGGTACTGCAGGCTTCTTCGGCCATGGCGGGTGCCATTCCCGAAATGGACTGCATGATCGAACCGCACCTGGTGGTCGACGTGAACAGTTCCGTGGTCGGCAAGATCGACACCATCGCGGTGGAAAAGAGTGACCTGGTGGAAAAGGGACAGACACTGGTCGAGCTCGAATCCGACGTGGAGCGCGCCACCGTGGATCTGGCCGATGCACGTGTCAAGATGGATGCCGAGCTGCGCACCCACAAGACCAGTTATGCATTTGCCAAGCGCAAACTTTCCCGCTTTGATGAACTCTTCCGCGACGAGGTGGTGCCGCTGCACAAGAAGGACGAGGTCGAGACCGAGGCCAACCTGGCCGCACTGCAGATCCGCCAGGCCAATGAGAACCAGCGCCTGGCAGAACTGGAATACGAACGTGCCGTGGTCCTGCTCGAGCAGCGCACGGTGCGCAGCCCGATCACCGGTGTCGTCGTCGACCGCTACAAAGCCCCCGGCGAGTTCGCCCAGGATGAGCCGATCCTGCGACTGGCTCAGCTCGACCCGCTGAATGTCGAAGTCATCGTACCGGCATCCTTCTTCGGGCAGATCCAGACCGGCATGATTGCGAATGTGATCCCGGAGGCACCCAAGGACGGCAACTACAGCGCGACAGTCACCATTGTGGACCGTGTCGTGGACGCATCCAGCGGCACCTTCGGCGTGCGCCTGGCACTCCCCAATCCGGATTACAAGCTCCCCGGCGGCCTCAAGTGCAGCGTCAGCTTCCAGACCGAGGGCGCCGGCATGCAGACCCGCAGCAAACCATCAAGCAAACTCGCCGCACAACGCTAGACCCCGGGTGCGTAAAACGCACCCTACCCGTCACCCGAGAATTCTCACCCCCTGGGGACTGCAACACCCCCGTAAGATGTGCAAAGGCCGTCAGGCCGTGCCCATCATGATCACCGCTGACGGGCACGCTGCGCTTTGCCTGCAGGGATGCAGGTAAGGGGCGTGAGCATGGAGCGGAAGCTTTGCCCAAACCACAACAACATTTGTAGGAGCGCCCGGTTTATGCCCGGCGATTAATCGGGTACGGGCGCGATCAATCCCACCGGTACAGAATAGCCCCATCGGGCTTGCGAAACGCTCCTACACTTATTCTCTATATTTTCTTATTTATAATAATTGCGCATCCATCTATGTTAATGCTCGAGATATAGGATTACGGCTTGGTTATAAACAGCTCTTTCCTGTCAAATTAATGCCCACAATGCCGCAAGATTGACATACTATATAACATATATAATAATATTGGTATGCGGGAAGTCTTCGAGCATAAGATAACAGTAAAACAGCTCGATGCTCTGCCACTTGATGTTTTGAAACGGTATGAAAAATGGAAAGATATCGTATCGATTAGCGGCCCAGATGGGCTGAAGCGAATCAGGGGCTTCAGGGATGAAGCGCTTCGCGGCGAATGGAAAGGGCATCGCTCGTCACGACTAAACATACAGTATCGCGTGATCTACAAAATCGAGAAGGAGCATATCTCAGTTATGGTTGTTTGCGTGACTCCGCATGATTATCGGAAAAAGTAAGATGAGAAATTACAGCAAAGCAAAGAAATTGGTGGATGTCTCAGTCGGAGAATCCGTTCGGATTATTCGTGAACTGCAGGAAATGAGTCAAAACGAGCTTTCTGCACTAACAGGCATACCCCAGTCTACTATTTCGGCCATTGAAAACGATAGGGTCAACCTGGGAGTAGAAAGGGCCAAGGTTCTTGCCAGGGCACTAAAGTGCCATCCTGCCGTCCTGGTTTTTCCTGGTTGGGATATCCGTCGGGATTCTGCAGCTTGACCACTCCATCAACCCTGCTGGATAACCCGCCAGGGTAGAACACCCTCCTGATCCGCCAACCTGGTGGTGAATTGGTCACGTACGCAGGTCACATTCCATATACTAAGCATCCCGACCAGTAACATCCCCATCGCGCTTGCAATGCGCTCCTACAGATTTTCTCTGAAATGTCTGAGTTCCTTGGACTAATGCGCCAGGTATGTTTCTACAGAAGACATAGCTGCCTAAGATGGCAATGACCATGGTCCCGAATTACATACAAACAAGAATTTTATCGTTAAACTACTTGCCATGTTGTTGCATGGTGCGCAATATGCTACACTTTTCATGATCAAGTCGTTCAGGCACAAGGGATTGCGCCGATTCTATGAAACCGGGAATGCAGCTGGAATTCAGCCCGCCCATAGAAAAAGGCTGAGATTACAGCTGGCCGCCCTGGATACAGCAGCCATACTCGAGGATATGGATATCCCGGGATTCAGACTACACCCGCTCAAGGGTGAACGTAAGGGTCTCTGGGCCATTTCGGTGAGTGGCAACTGGCGAATCACATTTGAATTCAGGGATGGCAACGCCTATGTCGTGAATTACGAGGACTACCACTGATGGGACTGCACAAGCCACCACACCCTGGCGAGTTTATAAGGGAGATTTATATTTCACCTTTCGGGCTCAGCGTAAGAAAGGTTGCCGGTAACCTGGACGTTTCTCCGTCCACGCTTAACCGCTTGTTAAATGGTGAAACCAATATCTCTCCTGAAATGGCCCTTCGCCTTTCCAAGGCATTGGGCCGCAGCCCCGAAAGCTGGCTGGCGATGCAGGACCAGTATGACCTGTGGCACGCGAAAAGGAATGTAAACCTCAAGCAGGTCAGGAAACTGAAACTTTCCGCAGCATAGTTATCTGATCGCCGTGTAGACGGTGGCCTTACGGTGCGTAAAACGCACCCTACACCCCCCTAGTAATGCGCTCCTACATGAAATCACAGGATAATCCGAGATACAGCACACCTTTACCCATCCATCATCGACTCTTGTAGTGATTAATTTCTGGCTTTTTTTAAATATACATATATTATACATATTAGGAAAACATGGATGTTTTCTGGAACCCGTTCAAGGCGCGGGTAAATCTGAAAAAGCACGGGATTCGTTTCGCAGATGCCAGCACCGTTCTGTTCGATCCGGACGCGCTCACCATCGAGGATACGGACTCGGTCGGAGAACAGCGATTCGTGACCATCGGAC
>JAOTTU010000048.1 GCA_029864225.1 Gammaproteobacteria bacterium
ACTGCGCACCCACGCCCAGTAGCCCCATCAGGGTCTTGCCGGTACCGGTCTGCGGGCTGGCCGCGGCACTGATCAGCCCCAGGCCCTGCTCGACTGCGAACTTCTGGGAGACGCGTTCGTTGGAATGGTTGGACAATACGTGCATGACCTCGTGGCCGATCACCGTGGCCAGCTGGTGCTGGTTTTCGGCAACCGTCAACAGGCCGGTGTTCACCCCGATCTTGCGGCCGGGCAGGGCAAAGGCATTGGCATCCTTGTCCTTGAAAACCACCACCTCCCAGTCGCCGCCCACCTCGCGGATGATAGCCCGGGCAACGCACTGGACATAGCTGTTGGCTGTTCTGTCCTGCTCGACAGGTGTTTCCTTCTTGATGCTGGTGAACGCCTGCAGGCCCATCTGCTCCATCTGGCTGTCCGGCATCAGCACCAGCTGGCTGCGGCCGGTGGGCGAGGTGGCGCAGCCGGTTTGTAAAACCAGTGTGACAGAAACTGTGATCAGCAATCTATACATGGCTTGGTTCCTCGTGACAGGCGTCAACCATTATAGTCAGATGCTGGTTGTCGAGCTATCGGGAGACCCGTAGGGTGCGTTCTACGCACCATCTTGGGGTTGCTGTATCTATTTCTCACACGGTGCACAGATTGCACCCTACGGATTGTCGGAATAATGGGTCTGATATGAGAATCGACTGCGTGCACCACGACGTGACCAACTGCAGCGGCTGGTTCAGGGTATGATGATGCTGGCGAAGGCCATCACGGCCATCCATAAAACCAGGAAGAACAGGTACAGGTGCGGGACACCGCTGACCGGCACCAGGCAGGCGCGCGCCGGGTTGTCGGGGTGATAGTAGATATCAACCCGCTTGCCGATTTTCCATTTCCTGCCGCGAGAGGCGGCCCAGCGCGGGCTCGAATACCACATGGTGTTGTCGTTGTTGTAGGTGATTTTGGTGCCAGTGAATTCCCTGTCGCCGACCCGGTACAGGTATTTGACCGAGGGACTGTACAAATCACAGACGTCTCCGGTGCGCGGTTTGTTGCCCATCTCATCTTTCACCCCGGACTCGATGATGGTTCCTTTTACCTTGCCCCAATTTTTCTTTACCGTGTGCTGTTTTTTCAGGTCGCCCCATGCCAGCCATGTAAGGTAGCCGAGTATCGTATAGGCAATGAGGTATTCCAGCAGTTCCATTTATATTCACTCGCAAGTGAATGCGGGTTGACGGGAGTAGCTTATGGCGGCTGTTACCTAGCCGTCCAGGGGGACATGTTTCCAGTTCTCTTCATCGCGGATCACCTCGTTTGCGGCCCAGTTTGCGAACTCTGTGCGTGTTAGCGCCGCCGAGCTCCTGCGCCCCGGTCCGGCAACCACCTTGTAAACCAGCATGTCCTTTTCCGGATCGTCGCTGGGTGAAGCATCCACGACCTGCCGGACCGACCAGTCATCGCCATACTTGCCATTGCTGTAGAAATGCCCGGGGTGGATTTTATCCCGGGGGAAACCCCGCTGTTCCGTCCTGCCGGTTGCCAGCTCGTAGATTCTCAACAGGTCATGCTCGGTGACGTCGATGAAAGAGTCGATCTGCGACAGTGCGCTTACCAGGTCGGCATGGGCAATCGGGCTGTAGCCTTCTGTGTCGGTCTTCGCCTGCTGTTCCTGGTAGCGAAAGGCGAGGAAGGCGGGGTAGCGGCGCCAGGGGAAGGCATAGTTGAACAGGACGGCGATACCCAGCATGACCACGACATTGAGCATCACAGGAGTCAGGACATACTGGTAGCCGAGGTCGTGAATCGCTTCACCACCAACGACGGCGAACAAGGCTGTGGCACCCCCGGGCGGGTGGGTACAACGCAGGTAGTACATGGCGCCGATGGCGAGGCCGACGGACAGGCTGGCCGCGAGCAGTTCGTGCGGAACCAGCAGGGCGCAGCTCACCCCGACCAGTGCCGAGACAGTATGCCCCCCGAACACTGCCCAGGGTTGTGCCAGCGCCCCGTGGGGAACGGCGAACAGGAGCACCGCGGAGGCGCCCATCGAGGCCACGATAAGCAGGGACGCAGAACCAAGGAAGTAATGGCTGATGCCCAGGATACCGAGTATCCCGAAAAACCCGCCCAGTGCCGAGACCAGGCGTTCGTGATGGCTGACCGGGTTGAGTTCTATGCCGAGAAGTTCCAGCCAGCTCCGCTTGTTTGGTCCCATAAAATTATCGCGTGTGTATTTTTTGCCGGTGAAACTGGTCCAGAACGGGAGGAATGCCGTTTAAGATTGAATTTTGGCTGATACGCTGGTGGTATGGGCTTTGTCACCGATGCAAATGATAGTTAATACTGATGCGCTGCCTCTGCTGTTAGTTGCGATGCCGGTGCATCAGGTATGCAACCGGCAGGTGTGCATGCCTCAGGGTGCCAGTCTGGCGCGCAGGCTAGTGGCCATCTCCAGCGCGCTCTCCACGTCATCCTCAAGACAGTTGATATGGCCCATTTTGCGGCCGGGCTTGGTCTCGCGTTTGCCATAGAGGTGCAGCAGGGCACGGGATTCCTTGAACACTTCCTCCCATCGCGGCGTCCCGTTAGCCCACAGGTCACCCATCAGGTTGACCATTGCGACCGGCAGCAGGAGTTGGGTGTCACTCGGCGGCAGGCCGCATAGTGTGCGTACCTGCTGCTCGAATTGCGATGTCGTGCAGGCATCCACAGTGAAGTGCCCGCTGTTATGCGGACGCGGGGCAATGGTATTGACCAGCAGATCACCATCTTCGGTCAGAAACAGTTCGACTGTCAGCACCCCGCAGTAATCCAGCTTGTCAGCGAGGTCACAGGCCATCTCTACCGCGTTGTCAGCTATTTCTTCTTCGATGCGTGCCGGCGCCAGTGAAAGATCAAGTATTCCTTTTATAAATTCATTCTCGGACACCGGGTAGCTTTCGATGTCAGCGGTGATGCTGCGCGCCAGGATGACCGAAAGGTGCTTGGTGACAAAGATGCGTTCTTCCAGGATGCACGGCTTATCGCCCATTAGCTGATAGGCCTCCTGCGCCTCCTCAAGCGAGTTGACCGCGTGTTGACCTTGTCCGGGGAAACCCGGGCGCGCAACTTTGAGGATTCCCGGGCCACCGAGTTCATCCATGGCGTCCTCGAGGTCTTCGGCTGTCTGAATGGAGTAGAAGGCTACGGTCGGAAAATCGTGCTCGTCGAGGTATTCCTTTTCCAGCAACCGGTCCTGCATCATGGCAATGGTTTCCGGGGCGGGCCGCACCGGGCAGTGCTGCTGCAGCCGGGTGAGGCTGGCAAGGGAAATATTCTCGAATTCGGTTGTCACAACGGCGCAATAGTCACCCAGCATATCGAGCGCTGCATGGTCGTTATAATCGGCCTGTATATGCTGGTCGGCAATGGTGCCTGCCGGGCTGTGGGGGTCGGGATCCAGGATAATGACCTGGTAACCCATGCTGCGGGCCGCAATGGTGAACATTCGGCCTAGCTGGCCACCACCGATCATGCCGAGTGTGGCGCCAGGCAGAATCACGTTGGCGGCAACTTCATGTTGCGAACCATCTCTTCCTGGTCCTTGCGGAAGTCAGCGACCTTTTGTGCCATGTCGGCATCGGTCACCGCGATAATACTGATGGCATACAGGGCGGCGTTGGCAGCGCCGGCTTCGCCAATGGCGAAGGTGGCAACAGGGATACCCTTGGGCATCTGAACCGTGGACAGGAGCGAATCCATTCCCTTGAGGTATTTCGATGGTATGGGAACACCCAGGACCGGCAGGGTGGTCTTGGCTGCCAGCACCCCGGCCAGATGGGCGGCACCGCCGGCCCCGGCAATGGCGCATACAAATCCGCGCTCGCGCAATCCTTCAGCGTATTCGACCAGCATATCGGTGGCACGATGCGCCGAGATAACCCTGGCCTCGCAGGCAACGCCGAATTTCTCCAGCATATCGACGGCCGGTTTCATAATGTCCCAGTCGCTGTTGCTGCCCATGATGACGGCTACTTGATATTTATCCATAGTTTTGATTCTGTGTGGTTTTTAAAGTATGAAGATTGCGATTCTACCACCCTTGGCCCGCTTGTGGGCAATGCCGGGTGTGCCGGTTTACAGGGCAAGGATGGCCGCAGAAGCACTATTTATACCAATAGTGTTTGCTGCTGAATGGCATTATTTCGATATTCGCAACGGGCCCGCCGGGAGGTACAATCACAGATTCCACCCAATCTGACCAGAACTTCACCCATGAAAGAATCACTGTACGAAACCAGGCTGAAAGGTCTGCCGCTATTGAATCGTGGCAAGGTACGCGATGTCTATGGCGTCGGGGAGGACCACCTGCTGATTGTCACGACCGACCGCCTGTCGGCCTTTGATGTGGTCCTGCCGGATCCTATCCCCGGGAAGGGCGCGGTGCTGACTGCCGTATCGAATTTCTGGTTCCAGCGGACCGCGGACCTGGTGCCGAACCACCTCGCGGCCATGACCCTGGAGGAGGCCCTGCCGGACGCCACCGAACGCGCCGAAGTCGAGGGCCGGGCGATTGTCGTCAGGAAGCTCAAGGCCCTGCCGGTGGAGGCCATCGTGCGCGGCTACCTGATCGGTTCCGGGTGGAAGGACTACCAGAAGACCGGGGCGGTGTGCGGCATTGCCCTGCCGGCCGGGCTGCAGATGGCGGACAAGCTGCCGGAGGCGATCTACACGCCATCCACCAAGGCCGCTGTCGGAGAGCATGACGAGAACATCGATTTCGAACAGACCCGTGAGCTGCTCGGCTCGGACCTGGCGGAACAGGTGCGCGATGTCAGCCTGGCGATCTACACCAGCTGCGCTGCCTACGCACTGGAGCGCGGCATTATCATCGCCGATACCAAGTTTGAATTCGGCCTGGATGATGACGGCGGGCTGGTGCTGATCGATGAGATCCTGACACCGGATTCCTCGCGCTTCTGGCCGGCAGACACCTATGAACCCGGCAGTAGCCCGGCCAGTTTTGACAAGCAGTATGTGCGCGACTACCTTGAAACCCTGGACTGGGACAAGACACCTCCTGGTCCGGTTTTGCCGCGAGCTGTGATTGAAAAAACGGCAGAGAAGTATCGTGAGGCGCAAATGCGCCTGACGACATAGTCAGGCAGGAGAGGCATAATTATGTACGGTTTTACAGTGAATGTTTCCGGTACCATGGACGCTGTGCAGAACAGGGTTACGGAAGAACTCCAGAAGGAGGGCTTCGGCATCCTGACCGAGATCGATGTCGCCGGGACGCTGAAGAAGAAGTTGGGCATCGACAGAAAGCCCTACCGTATCCTGGGGGCCTGCAATCCGGTGCTGGCCAGCCAGGCCATTGAGGCCGATCCCGATATCGGCCTGCTGTTGCCCTGCAATGTCATTGTCCGTGAAGAAGACGACAGCTCCATCACCGTCGGATTCATGGACCCCGCCGCCGTGCTGAGCCTGGCCGACGTGGAAGGGACCGAGGCCCTGGCCGGCGAGGTACGCGCCCGGCTGGAGCGCGTCCGCGACGCGCTCAGTCGCTAGGCGCGCCGCTGCGCGCAGCGCGGCCTGTGACTTGAAAATCCAACGCAGAGGCGCCCAATACGCAGGGCAGACAAATCCCGGTTCAGCCAGTTCCGGCCATTCCGTTATTACTTGGCGGATATCCTGATTAACTCATCTTTCGTCATTCCGGCAAAAGCCGGAATCCAGTAAGCACCTGATCAGTCATTCCTAGATTCCAGGTCTCTGCTACGCTGCGCCCGGAATGACGACTTGATCAGACTTGCCTTGAAACAGTGGGTTAGCTGCTGTTCATGGGTGCCGCCGGGGCGTCATTACGGTCCGGACCGGATTTTCGGCTATCATGCAGGCAGACCGTATGACGCTGTGACCATGACGCTGCCACGAATCTCAGTGCTGTTTCAGGATGCATCGGAGCCGTTAAGAAACCGTGCGCCATCGCACGCTGACGACGGCACGCCGCTGAGTGACTTCATGGTGCTGATACCGGGCCTGAAGAAAAAGCCGCAGGCCCTGATCAACAGGACGGTCAATAATATCCATCTCGTACTCGGTCGCTTTGAGCATGCCGTGGTATTCGCCGAGTTCAACCTGAAGCTCAATCTGCTCTGGGTGTCAATTCGGCCGATTCCGGGGATCCGCTTCGAGATTGCCGGCGCGATCCAGGACCAGATACCGGAGGCCAGGCTGGTATCGCACATCTGAGTGTTCGTCTGGCCCGCGAGTTCTGCAAAATGACTCGCCGCGGATGCTGCGCCCCGGCAGCTTCAGCAGGACGATCCGGATTCAGGCCCGGTGCAACTGCCTGACCTGCCCGCGATTGACGAAGTAAAACAGGATCAGCGCGGCCAGCGCGCCCAGTGTATCGGCCAGCATGTCCTTCTGCGCATCCCACTGATCGCCCTGTGAGCCCAGTACGAAGTGCCCCGCCCGGTCGTCGGCATTGACGGCGTATAACCATTCGAAGATTTCATAACTGCCGGCGACGGCGATAATGATTGTTAACGGGAACGCAAACAGGACTATCCGCGATGTGACCATGCGCCGGACCAGCAGGAGTTCGGCAGCCGCGTAGGCATAGAAGCCGACGCTGAAATGTGCGAGCCGGTCGAAGTGGTTGCGTTGCAGGTCGAAGAACCCGGTCACGACATCGAAAGGTACGCGTTCAAAGGTGTAGTGTCCACCTATCGTGTGCAGGAAGACGAGGCAGGACATCAACAGGTAGGCGGTGTTGGAAAACCTGTAGTAGCGGTAGCTGACAACCAGGGTCAGCACGATCAGTATGATCGGGATATTTTCGGCCCACCACACAGACCTGTCGTAGGGTTCGATGCCCAGCAATGTGAAGTGGACAAGGTAGGCGGCAAGTAACACGACGGGTAGCATGGGCTACAGGCTCTGCGCAAAGTAGTCCTGCAGGAACTCGTCGAACGACTGCTTGTCGGCTGCCTCGATGGCCTGCTGGTCCTCCAGGGATCTGGCCACGGCCGCTTCGATGGCGGCGAAACTTTCCCGGTCCTGCGGCAGATGCATGAAATAGGCGTGGTGCCGCTCCGACATGCGCTTGGCGAAGTGAAAATAGCCTTCGCCGTGTGCATGCATGTCGGCAAGCATGCGTGCTGAGGGTGTCCGGTCCGGGTCACGGACCGCTTCACGCTGTTCCTGCAAGGCATCCCGGTAAGCCCTGTCCGGTCTGCCGGCATCAAGCAGTTCGGCAAAGCCGGATAGGGCATCGAGCAGTTCGTCCGCCCAGGACTTGAGCGTGATGGACTTGCCACTGCGCTGCAGCTCCAGCCCCGGCGTGCGCCCTCCGTAGCAGACGGCATCGAGGTTGAAGTCGATTTCACGGCGTTCCAGACGGCCGATGATCGGGCTCTTATGGAACAGGCAGAGGGCCATCAGGATCTCAAGAAACCGGCACTGCGACTCGCTGATACCGAGCGGGTCGTAGATGTTGATATCCAGGGAGCGCAGTTCCACGTAGCGTACACCGCGGCGCTTGAGCGCCAGGGTCGGTTTTTCGTTGAACCCCGGTACCTGCTTGGGGCGGATGGAGCTGTAGTACTCGTTCTCGATCTGCAGGATGTTCGGATTGAGCTGGCGGTATTGGCCGTCGACCTTGACACCAATTTTCTGGTACGGGGGATAGGGTGTTCCTATGGCGCGCGCCAGGCTATCGATGTAGCTGTCCAGGTTGTCGTAATTGGCCTTGAATCCGGCCTCGTTTTCATGGGTATTCTGGTAGCCGATATCACACATACGCAAGGACGTGGCATAAGGCGCGTAGTAGCTGTTGCCGAGCAACTCCTCGAGTTTGGTCGGTTTACCACACATGAAGGACTTGCAGATTGCGGGGGAACTCCCGAACAGGTAGGGGATGAGCCAGCCAAACCGCTGCAGGTTCCGGATCAGGTGGAAATAGGCATCGGAAACGAATTCCTGCTGCGGATGCGCATCTTTTTCGAGTTCCTGGTAAACCGGCCAGAAGCTGTCCGGGAATGAATAGTTGTAGTGTGCGCCGGCAATGACTTGCATGACGCGCCCGTAACGGTAACCGAGGCCGCGTCGGTACACGGTTTTCATCAGGCCGGCATTGGAACTGCCATAGCGCGCAACAGGTATTCTCGATTCGCCCTCGACCACACACGGCATGCTGGCAGACCAGAGCAATTCGTTCTCAAGCCGCGAGTAAACGAAATGCTCCAGCTCGCGCAGGAATGCCAGGGCATCTACCACGCTGGCCAGCGGCGGCGTGATGAATTCCAGCAGGGCCTCGGAATAGTCCGTGGTTATCCAGGGGTGGGTCAGGGCCGAGCCCAGTGCGGCCGGGTGGGGCGTCTGGGCAATGCTGCCGTCGGGCCCGACGCGCAGGCTTTCCTTTTCCAGCCCGATCAGCCCGTCCTGCAGCACCCGCTGCCGGCCGCTGTTGAGCAGATTAGACAGCCGTCGTTCGGCCAGCCGGTAGCGGTTTTTTAAGTCCTTGATAATATTAGCATCCTTGTGCGATAGCGGGCGATAAAGACCTTTGTCCCGCTCGGCGGGTGTGCTACTTTATAAAGATACCAATTGCTAGGCAACTGCATGGACGTGGTTAACAGGGACGTGAATGTTCTATTTGCACCATATGTGCACCTGAATAAATAGAAACAGCATCCCGCCTGTCTAGTTGATAAGAATATGCGAAGCTGCTGAAATAAGCAGCCCTGAGTGTGGGTCACGCTGTATGCCGCGTAAAGAAAAACTGCTGAACCTGGACGAGATCAAGTTTTCCTGCGGGACTTGCAGCCTCAATGAGCTATGCCTCCCGCACGGGCTCGAGGGCTCGGACCTGGAGAAACTCGACAGCATCATCAAGCATCAGCCACCACTGCAACCCGGTCAGCACCTGTTCCGGTCGGGTGATGCCGGGCAGTCCCTTTATGCCGTACGCTCAGGATCCCTGAAGACCTACTGTACGACCAAAAACGGTGATGAGCAGGTGCTCGGATTTACCTTGCCGGGCGAGATCGTCGGCCTGGATGGAATGAGTAACGGGCAATATGCCAGCAATTCGGTTGCGCTGGAGACATCCAGCGTGTGTCAGTTGCCGTTCAACCAGCTGGATGAGCTGTGTTCCGAGATACCAAGCCTGCATCGACAGATGATGCGCGTGGTCGGCAAGGAGGTTTCGGCCGATCATGCCATGCTGCTGTTGCTGGGCAAGCGCAGTGCCGATGAGCGACTCGCCGCCTTCCTGCTCAGCCTGTCTGCACGTTACAAGGCGCGCGGGCTTTCCGCCACCGAGTTCAACTTGCCGATGTCGCGCCAGGATATCGGCAACTACCTGGGACTGGCCATTGAAACCGTCAGCCGTCTGTTTGCCCATTTTCAGGACCAGAAACTTTTACGGGTCAACAGAAGACAGGTGACGCTGATCGATATCGCAAGGCTGGAGGAAATGTTCGAGGGCTGTACGAAGGTCAGCTCGGCAACCGGTTCCTGAACAGTCAGGCAGGGCTAGATGACCTTGGAAAAGCGCACCTGAGTTTTGTTGTCCCGGAGATACTTGTCGAACACCATACAGATATTACGCACCAGCAGCCGGCCGGGCGGGAGCACGGTGAGGATGTCATTCTTGATGTTCAGCAGTCCATCGGCCTGCATTGTCTGCAGGTCTTCCAGTTCCTTCTTGAAATGTAGCTTGTAATTGAAGTTCCATTTTTCTTCCAGGGCCTTCATGTCCAGGACAAAATGGCACATCAGCTGGGTAATGGCCTCGCGTCGCAACAGGTCATCCGGTTCGAGTTCAATGCCGCGCTCCAGCGGCAGTCTGCCGGCGTCGATCAGCCGATAGTATTCCTCGAGGTCACGTACACTCTGGTTGTAGTTGTCACATACTTTGCTGATGGACGACACGCCCATGCCGACCAGGTCGCAGTCCGCATGGGTGGAATAGCCCTGGAAGTTCCGATGCAGTGTTCCCTCGCGCTGTGCAATGGCGAGTTCGTCGTCCGGCCTTGCGAAATGGTCCATGCCGATATAGACATAGCCCGCATTGGTCAGGGTCTCGATGGTGGCCTGCAGGATGTCGAGTTTTTCATCCGCTGAGGGCAGGTTCTCTTCCGATATGCGCCGCTGTGGCTTGAAGCGCTCGGGCAGGTGGGCATAGTTGTAGATCGCGAGGCGATCGGGGCCGATGGCAATGGTGAGTTCGAGGGTTTCCTCAAAACTTTTCACCGACTGGTATGGCAGGCCATACATCAGATCCATGTTGATGGACTTGAAGCCCAGCTCTCGTGCGGTCGAGGTAACTTCCCGGGTCAGGTCCTCGCTCTGGATCCGGTTCACGGCCTTCTGAACCCGCGGATTGAAATCCTGTACGCCCAGGCTGACCCGGTTGAAACCGGTCATGCGCAGGGTCCTGAGTTTTTCATAATCCACAGAGCGCGGGTCGATCTCGATGGAATATTCGCCCTTGTCATCATCGCGCAGCGAGAAGTGCCGCCTGATAACCTTCATCAGGGAGCGTATCTGGTCCGGGTCAAGAAAGGTGGGTGTGCCGCCGCCCCAGTGCAACTGCTCTACTGTACGGTCACGATCAAACAGTGCGCTCTGCATCGCGATTTCGCGGTACAGGTGATCGAGGTAGGGGGTTGCGCGGTCATGGTTCTTGGTGACGACCTTGTTGCAGGCGCAGTAGAAGCACACCGTGTCACAGAAGGGGATATGCAAGTAGAGCGACAGTCCGCGCGGGATCGGGTCCTCGTTGCTGTGCTGTGCCCACCTGCGATAGTCCTCCTCGGTAATCCCGTCATGGAACTGGGCGACAGTCGGATAGGAGGTATAGCGCGGACCACTCTGATCATAGCGCTTGATCAGGTCGGCATCGAAAACGAGATGTTGATTCATAAATAGGGCTGTTTAACAGCTTGTGTCCTTCAGTTCACGGGTGTGCCGGGTTATTGGCGAATATCTATTAGGTGCATATGGTTATTTGCTAATTAACTTAAATGCCTGCGGGGTCTGCTGCAGGCGTCACTCTACTGGGGCTTTTTTTTAACCTGTTTCCCTCTGTAATGAATTGACATGGATCAATGGAATGCTGTTTTCCCGTTCTGCCGGCCTTGCACAGGCTATTTACATGGCATGCTGGACTGGGTTTTGTGCCAATCTATAGTATGACAGATCCTACGTGGGCTGTTTACATCACCACTGATCAGATGCCGGACGACGTCACAAGCGGGTTTTTGCCGGGCCAGGATTTCGCGCAGCTGCTGGCAGCGCTCACCGGCCAGGGTTACCGCTGTGTCGGTCCGACCGTGCGCGACGGGGCATTGGTGTATGACACGCTGCAGGGTGTCAGAGATCTGCCGGCCGGAGTGCATATTCAGCAATCCCCCGGCAGCTATCGAGTGGAATTCAGCCAGGGCAAGCGACTGTTTGGCTGGGCCAATGGCCCCCAGGCGCTGAAACCGCTGCTGTTCGCCCCCCGCGAAGTCCTGTGGCAGGCACAACGCACTGCTGGCGGGGAACTGCATTTCAGCCAGGAGATACCGGAGCCGCTGCCGACTGCCGTGATCGGGGTGCGCGCCTGTGACCTGGCGGCACTGGAACTCCAGGACCGACACTTCCTCGAGACCGACGTTCCCGATGCCGGCTATGGCGCACGCCGTCGCCAGCTGTTCCTGGTGGCGGTCAATTGCACCCGTCCCGCGGAGACCTGTTTCTGTGCCTCCACGGGTGACGGTCCGGCCGTCAGCCGCGGCTATGACCTGGTGCTGGATGAACTGGACGAGGGCTTTATTATCCGGTCCGGCAGCACCAGCGGGGACGGGATCCTTGACCTGCTCACATTGCAGCCGGTGTCACCGCAGCAGCTGGGCGCGGCCACAGATGCCACGGTCCGGGCCGCTGCCATGCAGGGCCGGCAATTGCCCGGACGCAATCTGCGCGATCTACTGTTCGGCAACCTTGACCATCCCCACTGGGAGGTGGTGGCCGCACGCTGCCTGTCCTGCGGCAACTGCACATCGGTGTGTCCCACCTGCTTCTGTTACCGCGAACTGGACCA
Organism: Gammaproteobacteria bacterium; assembly: GCA_029864225.1. Classification (GTDB taxonomy): domain Bacteria; phylum Pseudomonadota; class Gammaproteobacteria; order UBA9214; family UBA9214; genus CAMYJZ01. The sequence continues at coordinate 12,071 of JAOTTU010000048.1, forward strand.
GCCGGCTCTCGGAGGGGAAAGCTCCCGGCATTACCGTGAATGGGATTCCTGTTTCACCCAGGGGCACAGCTATATTCATGGTTTCACCGTGCGTCCCGACACCCGGCTGCGTTACCGCCAGTGGCTGACCCACAAGCTGGGCGGCTGGCATGATCAGTACGGTCGTTCCGGTTGTGTGGGCTGTGGCCGCTGCATCGCCTGGTGTCCGGTCGGTATCGATATCACGGAGGAAGTCGGCGCTATCGCCGCTTCGCCGGCATGACTGTCGCGATGCACTACCCGCACGAAGCGGAAGTCATCGAGCGCTGCCAGGAGTCGCCCACCATCTTCTCGCTGGTGCTGCGTCTGATGGACCCCATGGTTGCCAGCGAGTACCGCTTCACGCCCGGCCAGTTCAACATGTTGTATCTCTTCGGCGTCGGTGAAATCCCCATATCCATCGTCTCCGACCCGGCGCGTCCGGGGGAGCTGATCCATACCATCCGAGATGTCGGCCGCGTGTCCCACGGCTTTTCACAATTAGGCGTGGGTGACCGGATCGGGCTACGCGGCCCCTACGGCCGCGGCTGGCCGCTGGAACAGATGGAAGGCCGCGATGTCATGATCGTCACGGGCGGGCTGGGTTGTGCCCCGGTGGTTTCGGTCATCAACTATATCCTGCAGCGCCGGGAGCGTTACGGTCGCCTGGTCATACTTCAGGGGGTCAAGCATTCCAGCGACCTCATCTGGCGGGAACGCTACGCCGAATGGGAGCGACAGAACAATACCCAGGTGCTGCTGGCGGCCGATGTCGGCGGTGAACCCTGGCCCGGAGTCATCGGCCCCATCACGATGCTGTTCGAATATGCCCGCTTCAATCCGCAAGCGACCGTGACAATGATGTGCGGCCCGGAGCGCATGATCCATGCCGCGGCCGATGTGCTTATCGAACGCGGGTCGCGCAGCGAGGATATCTGGATCAGCATGGAACGCAACATGCAGTGCGCGGTCGGCCAGTGCGGGCATTGCCAGTTCGGTGCGAGCTTCGTGTGTCGCAACGGACCGGTATACCGCTATCCCGACGCCAGCGAATTGCTGGCCAAGCGGGGGTTCTAGAGAGCTGGCCATGAAACCATCAATCGCCGTGCATAAATTCAGTTCCTGTGATGGTTGTCAGCTGGCCTTCCTCAACCTGGGCGAGGACTTGCTGACCCTGTTCGAACTGTTCGATGTCCGGCACTTCGCCGAGGCCGGCCCGGTTGAG
>JAOTTU010000049.1 GCA_029864225.1 Gammaproteobacteria bacterium
AATCCAGCCCAATCGTCGTAACCTTGTTCATGGTCTTCTCCTCCTTTCTGATGGTTGCTAACAACTCCATCATGGCGCATTGCGACGCCGTTAATAAGGGGGAGGAGACCATCTCATCAACCTACACACACACTGAAATAAATTATCGCGCCTGCACCCGATTAAGCGCCGGGCATAAACCAGGCGGTCCAGCAAGATTTCGCTATAATCCATCACGCCATGATGTCCTGTCCCTTATTCAACCGCTGCTGTCGAACGCTCCTGCTGCTCACGATCTGCCTGCTGCCGGCGTGTTCGGCCCGATATGCCATCGAACCGGCCAGCGTCATCCATGAGCAGGCCCACAGCGGTGGCAGCATGGTGGCCTTCAGCCAGTCGGGCGACCTGATGGTCTCGGGCGGCTGGGAAGGGGCGGTACAGATGTGGCGGATGCCGGACGGCAAGCGGGTCGCGCGCTGGCACGCCCACGACGACTCGGTCAACGGGCTGGCCTTTGTCGCTGACGACCGACGCGTGTTGAGCGCGGGGTTTGACGGCGCGCTGGCCGAATGGACGCTGGGCGGTGAATTGGTTCGGCGTATCGAAACCCCTTCCCCGGTGACGCACATGACGGCAAGTGTGGTGCATGACCGGATGTTGACCGGGCATGGCGATGGCGCTGTGCGGGTCTGGCGCCTGGCGGACCTGGAACTGATCGAGACGCGGAAGTGGCATGGCGGTGCCGTCAAGGCCGTGGCCATGGACCCGCGCTCGCTGCGCTATGTCTCCAGCGGCAGTGACGGTGCGGTGTTTGTCTGGGACGAGGGCGGGGTGGCCAGGGCGCTTGCCCGTCCACCCATGGACGCCTGGTCACTGGCATTTTCAGTGGACGGCGGGCACTTGTACGGCGGGACCTGGTTCCGCCTGCTGCGCTGGGACCTGGTGGACGGTTCTCTCACGACCTTGCCGACGGCGCATCGCGGCATCATCCGCTCGCTCCAGTTCACGGATGGTGGCGCTACGCTTGCCAGCATCAGCCGCCAGACCGACAGCTCGGTTTATTTCATCGATCCGGAGACGGGTGCCGTGACCCGGCGTTTTCAGCCACATGACCTGTGCGGTGCAGCGGTGGCGGTGTCGCCGCAGGGCCGCTACCTGGCCACCACCAGCGACGATGCCAGTGTACGGATCTGGGTGCTGCGGCCGGGTGATAATAACGACGAAAAAGCACCCGGGTATGGGATCAACTAGCCACGGAATCCACGGAAGAACACGGAAAGACTCAAATCAAATCTGGTGGCATGCCCTGACAGCAGCATGGATGGAATGCGGCCTGTAGGTATTTCCTTCTCCACGGACTCGGCGCCTCTGCGGTTGATTGTATTTGATCATAGTTTTTCTGTGTTCTTCCGTGGATTCCGTGGCTATATATTGGCAGCAGTGGTCATTAGATTTCAGTATGTCGGGCACGTCGCTTTGCTCCTTTGCCCAACCTACAGGCTACCTGCTGCGCCGGTTCAGGTCAGGGTCTTGACCCCGTCCGGGGTGCCCAGCATCAGCACGTCGGCCGGGCGCCGGGCAAACAGGCCCACTGTGACCACGCCGGCGATGTTATTGAGATCTTCTTCCAGCTTGACTGGCTCCATGATCTGCAGGTTGTGCACGTCGAGGATGACATTGCCGTTGTCGGTGGTAAAACCCTCGCGGTAGACCGGTTGGCCGCCGCGCTTGACCAGTTCGCGCGCCACATAGCTGCGCGCCATGGGGATCACCTCGATGGGTAGCGGGAAGGCCCCCAGTACATCAACCAGCTTGCTCGCGTCCGCGATGCAGACGAACTTGCGGCTCACGGCGGCGACAATCTTTTCGCGCGTCAGCGCGCCACCGCCGCCCTTGATGAGGTGCAGGTTGCGGGTGGACTCGTCGGCGCCGTCGATATACACAGAGATCTCGCTCACGTTGTTCAACTCCAGCACCGGGATGCCGTGTGCCGCCAGGCGCCCGGCGCTGGCCTGCGAGCTGGCGACGGTGCCGTCGATCTTGTGCTTGATGCCGGCAAGGCTGTCAATGAAGTGGTTGGCGGTTGAACCGGTGCCGATACCGATCACAGTCCCGGTTTCCACGTAGTCCAGTGCGGCTTCCGCCACCATTTTTTTCATTTCATCCTGCGTCATGTCAGAACTCCTTATCGATCGATAGGCAAAATCATACTCGCGCGCTAAGGGGATGTCATCGCCGGGCACTGCCGGGGCAGGACGCATCTGGGCAAGCTGGTATCGAACTGATACTGTACGCACTATGTTAGACCGCTATATGAAGATGATCCTGAACTCCCGCGTTTACGAGGTTGCCCAGGAAACACCGCTGGTCGAGGCCGAGCGCCTGTCCCGGCGCCTCGGCAACAGGGTGTGGATGAAACGCGAGGACCTGCAGCCGGTGTATTCCTTCAAGCTGCGTGGTGCCTATAACAAGATCGCCAACTTGTCGGATGCGGCCTGTGCCAATGGAGTGATCGCTGCATCGGCCGGCAACCATGCCCAGGGTGTCGCGCTGGCGGCCCGCAAGCGGGGTGTCAAGGCACTGATCGTCATGCCGCAGACGACACCCTCGATCAAGGTCGAGTCGGTCAGGCACCTGGGTGCGCGCATCAGCCTGTCGGGGGACACCTACGACGAGGCCTATAAGCATGCATCGAAACTGGCGGCCGAGAAGGGTATGACATTCATACACCCCTACGATGATCCGGAGGTTATTGCTGGCCAGGGCACAGTCGGCCTGGAGATCCTGCGTGAGCACGCGGGTGATATTCATGCGATTTTCGTTCCCGTCGGTGGCGGCGGTCTGATCGCAGGGATTGCCGCCTGCATCAAGGCCCTGCAACCGTCCATCAAGGTGATCGGGGTTGAACCCGACGAGGCGCCTTGCATGCATCAGGCGCTGAAGCGCGGGCGCCGGGTGAAACTGAAGCAGGTGGGTATTTTCGCGGACGGTGTGGCCGTGAACCAGGCGGGCAAGGAGCCTTTCAGGATTGCGCGTGAGCATGTCGACGAGGTGATCCTCGTCAATACCGACGAAATCTGCGCCGCAATCAAGGACGTGTTCGATGAATGCCGCGCCATCGTCGAGCCGGCCGGTGCCCTGGCCATTGCCGGTATGAAGCGCTACGTGAAGCGTACCGGCATCAGTGACGTGGACCTCGTGGCGGTCAACAGTGGCGCCAATATCAATTTTGACCGCCTGCGTCATGTGGCGGAGCGTGCCGAGGTTGGCGAGCAGCGCGAGGCCCTGCTGGTAGTGACCATTCCCGAGGAGCCGGGCAGTTTTCGCCGTTTCTGCCGTACCCTGGGCAAGCGCGGCATCACGGAATTCAATTACCGTTATGCCGACGCGCAGCAGGCCCATGTGTTCGCCGGCGTGCAGCTCGACGGCGGTGACAAGGAACGCCATGCCCTGGTCAGGCAATTGCGGCGGGAGAGCTACCCTGTCGAGGACCTGACCGACAGCGAGATCGCCAAGCTGCATATCCGCTACATGGTGGGAGGCCGTGCCATGGGGCTGGAGGACGAGGTGTTATACCGGTTTCAGTTTCCGGAGCGTCCCGGTGCGCTGCTGCAGTTCCTGACGGTGATGGGCAGGCGCTGGAACATCAGCCTGTTCCACTATCGCAATCACGGGGCTGATTATGGCCGCGTTTTGATGGGTATCCAGGTGCCACACGGGAGCCGCACGGAGTTCAAGGAATTCCTGAATGAGCTGGGTTACCGGTTCTGGGAAGAATCAGACTGTGTTGCCTACAGGTTATTCCTGGGCGGGAGCTGACCGGCCGGCGTTATTTCAGCCGCTATCACCCGTCAATAAAAAAAGCCCGTACTGGATCGTACGGGCTTTTTTGTCGGTAACACCCGGCAGGTATGACACCTCCCGGATGAACTGACTGCTACTACCGCCGCTTCCGTGTGGCCTTGCGCTTCGTAGCTGCCTTCTTGCGCTTCGGAGCTGCCTTCTTCTTCTTGGCAGCCGCCTTCTTGCGCTTCGGAGCTGCCTTCTTCTTCTTGGCAGCCGCCTTCTTGCGCTTCGGAGCTGCCTTCTTCTTCTTGGCAGCAGTCTTCTTGCGCTTCGGAGCTGCCTTCTTCTTCTTGGCAGCAGTCTTCTTACGTTTTGCTGTGGTCTTTCTCTTCGGTGCAGTCTTCTTACGTTTCACTGTTACCTTCTTCTTCACTACACGCTTCTTTGCAGTGGTCTTTCTCTTGGCCTTCTTCTTTGTAGCCATAACAAACCTCCATTGCATTCGAATTGCCCAAGCTGAGTATAAACAAGTAATTACAAATTACCAGTTTTTTTTTGTTGAAAAAATTGCATGAAAATTTTCAACAATGGTTAACAAACATGCGAACAAAAAAGAGTGTCGTATTGTTTGCAGTATGACGGTTAACGGTTGCGTTAAACGTTTACTTGAATATTTTTGTAGATGAAGTAAAAACGAATGCGCGTTGATTGAAATCATCGAGTAAAAAAATTTTCATGCAGCCTGAAAAATGCACGCGCGGGTAAGTGCGCAAGATGGAGGGTTGTTGAGGCAATGCAGCCCTCGTGGGGTTCGAATTTATTAACGCTCTCTGCGGTAGTTTTTTCCTGCCTGGCAGGGCCCGCGCCTGTCCACAATACGGGATTAAATATCATAATAAACAGCAACTTATTGTATTTGCCCCGGAGCACAATAGAGAGTCGGGGTGAAGAGAAACCAGACACGATTCCAGGGTGTGTCCGGTGTTTGGTTGGCGTCTGCCGGGCCGCTTAATTAATGTTACTGCACGCTCGTTATTCAAGCGTGAGTATGAGATCCCATTGCTGCTTGCTGACCGGCATAATGGAAAGGCGGTTGCCGCGCCTGACCAGCGCCAAGTCGGAGAGTTCGGGGATCGCTTTCAGTTCGGCCAACGTGATAACACGTTTCAGTTTGCGAAGGTAACGGACATCGACCATGTACCAGCGAGGATTCTCGGGATCGCTTTTTGGATCGAAATATTTTTGTTCCGGATCGAGGGCGGTGTGGTCCGGATAGCCCTCGCGGACAATCTTCATGATTCCGGCAATACCGGGTTCCTTGCAGTTGGAATGATAGAAAAAGACCCGATCGCCTTTTTTCATCTCGTCGCGCATCATGTTGCGTGCCTGGTAATTGCGCACACCGTCCCAGGGCTCGGTCTTATTCGGTGCCTTGTAAAGGTCATCGATGCCGAAGACGTCGGGTTCAGATTTCATTAGCCAGTAGTTCATGCCGTATTCCTGAGAAGTGTTGCGATAATGATACATATTGGTGTGATCATGCGGTTCGCATGTCGATTAAGGTGCCTGCAAGTGCCGCCCAGCAGGCGGATCTGCTCGCGCAGCCCGCTGCGATCTGCCTGCCCGGTTGTTACGGGCATGCTGTACGGGAATGGATGTGCGTGTGCCTCGAGGGGGTGAAAAGGTAAGGTATCCCCCGCTTGTGCCGTTGTAACTTTCGCCCCTGAACCGAAGGTTCAAGGGGGGACCGCAGTGATGTATCAGGCTTTCCGCCAGCGGCGGACATGCACACCAACATTAGCTAACAGTCCCCTTGGATGGTAATTAGGCTCGAGGAGATCCAAGTCACTATCGTACACAGCAGGGGATACCTGTATCTAAGCTATCGTCCGGGGCCGCTCAGTTCAGCTCCAGCTTGTATTTGTCCAGCGCCGTCTCGATCCTGTTGTTGAGTTCCCGTATCCGGGTTCCGTAGGCATCAAGCTGGGTGGTGTCGACCGATTCGGCCTCGAGTACGTTGTGGGCCAGATTGAGCGCGGTCATGACGGCGATTCTGTCAATACCGACGACCTTGCCACTTGCGCGGATGTCGGCCATCTTGTCGTTGAGGAATTTTGCCGAGGACAGCAGTGCGTCCTTTTCCTCTTCCGGGCAGGAGACCAGATATTCCTTGTCAAGAATATGCACCTTGACGGCATTGGGCCCCTTGCTCATGTGCCGGTCTCCAGTGACTTGAGGCGGGTAACGATACCATCGACACGGTGGCGCACCAGTTCATGCTTTTCGAGCAGAGAGGCGCGTTCGGTCGCCAGAGATTCCTGCTGGACTCGCAGGGAACGGTTCTCTTTTACCAGGCGGTCAATGGTGGTCAGCACGGCTTCGAGCTGCAGCTCGAGCCGGGTGATTTCCTGGTCAATGACGGACGGTATGGTATTTTTTGTCATGCTAGCAATATAGTGCGGTTGGGGGTTCCGGTCAACGTCAGAGCAGGTACAGGCGCCGCTCTAGCGCGCGCTGTCAATGCACGGTGTGCGATAATCGGCCTTGCAGGCGATGCAAGATGCTGGTCTTGCACTAATTACCCCGGGAGGACCCTGGCGTGAATGAAACAGCGGGTTTCGATTATGCCGGGCTGGAGACTGCGCTGCAGTCCGTCGATGCGGATTGCGGTGCGGCCGAAAGTCATGGCCTGCTGTGTGGCATCAGCTGCGCAGCGGGCAAGGCGGACACGGTGCCCTGGCTGGAGCACATCCTGGGCGAGGGCAACACTCTCAGTGCCGCCGCACAAAGCTGCCGGGAGATACTGACGGCGCTTTATGCCAGCACCCTGTGGCATCTCAACGACGGCGACCTGGGCCTGGCCCTGATGTTGCCGGGTGACGATACCCCGCTGGCGCTGCGCAGCAAGGCACTGGGGCAATGGTGCCAGGGATTTCTCTATGGACTGGCGCTGGGTGGTGTGCCGGAAGAGGGCGGGCAGCCCGGAAATGTTCAGGAGATCATGCGCGACTTCTATGAGATATCGCAGGCCAGCTTTGACCATGACTCGGATGACGAAACCGATGAAGCCGCCTATATAGAGATCGTCGAATACGTGCGCATGAGTGTGCTGTTGTGCCACGAGGAGCTGCAGCCATTGCATTCCCAGGCCCCGGAGCGCCTGCAGTAGGCTGAATTCAGGTCCTATATAAGGTAATGTCGCAGTATCACCACGTACCGAGGTAATGGCCCAGGATGATCAGCACTAAGGAGTTCGCGCGCCGCCGCAAACAGCTGATGCGCATGATGGGCAAGGATTCCATTGCCATTATTCCCACTGCGCCGGAGAAGACCCGCAACCGGGATGTCGAGTACCCGTACCGGTCCGACAGCGACTTTTACTACCTGACCGGCTTTGGCGAGCCCGAGGCCGTTGCCGTGTTGATCCCCGGCCGGCCGCATGGCGAGTACCTGATGTTCTGCCGGGAGCGTGATCCCAAGATGGAGACCTGGGTCGGACGGCGGGCAGGGACGCAGGGCGCCATTGATGAGTACGGCACTGATGATGCCTTCCCGATCGGTGATATCGATGACATTCTGCCGGGCCTGCTGGAAAGCCGCGAGCGGGTGTTCTACACCATGGGTTCCTTTCCCGATTTTGACCGGCATGTGATCGACTGGGTCAATCGCATCCGCCAGGGTGCGCGCGCCGGTTCACGCGCGCCGGATGAATTTATCACCCTTGAACACCTGCTGCACGATATGCGCCTGTACAAGAGCCGTTCGGAGGTCAGGGTCATGCGTGCCGCCGCCAGGGTAGCCTGCCGCGCACACCGCCGGGCCATGCAGGTGTGCCGCCCCGGCCTGCATGAGTACGAAATCGAGGCGGAGCTGCTGCACGAATTCCGGCAGTCGAACATGGAGCCGGCTTATCCCAGTATCGTCGGAGGTGGCGAGAACGGCTGTGTCCTGCATTACACCAGCAACCGTTCGCAGCTGAACGATGGTGATCTGCTGCTCATCGATGCCGGGGCCGAGTACGACTGCTACGCCTCGGACATCACGCGCACCTTTCCCGTCAGCGGCAGGTTCAGCACCGCGCAAAAGGCCCTGTACGAGGTGGTGCTGAACGCGCAGGCGGCCGCCATTGAACAGGTGCAGCCGGGCAATCACTGGAACGATCCGCACCAGGCCGCTGTCAAGGTGCTGACCCGCGGCCTGGTCAAACTGGGCATCCTCAAGGGCAAGCCGGGTGAGTTGATCCGGAAGGAGGCCTATCGGCGTTTCTACATGCACCGCACCGGTCACTGGCTGGGCATGGATGTGCATGACGTGGGCGACTACAAGGTCGGTGGTGAATGGCGCGTGCTGGAACCGGGCATGGTGCTGACGGTTGAACCCGGCATCTACATCCCGGCGGGTACCCGCGGCGTGGCCAGGAAATGGTGGAATATCGGCATTCGCATCGAGGATGATGTACTGGTGACCCGGGATGGCCATGAAGTGCTGAGTGATGCGGTCCCGAAGAGCGTGGGCGAGATCGAGGCGCTGATGACGTGATCCCGCTATGCTGAATGCTGCTAAACCGGTAACTGAGTTGCAGGCAGTGATCGTGGTGATGCGCCAATGAAGCAATACGACATCCTGATTGTTGGCGGCGGCATGGTCGGTGCCAGCCTGGTGCGAGCCCTGGACGGGCAGGGCCTGCGTATTGCCGTGGTCGAGGCTGTGCAGTTCGAAACACGCACCGGGCCGGGCTACGATGATCGTGCCATTGCGCTGGCGTACGGGAGCCAGCGCATTTTTAGTGGCATGGGCTTGTGGGCCCGGCTCGAGCCCGAGGCCACAGCCATTCATCGGATCCATATTTCTGACCGCGGCCATTTCGGCTTTACCCGCATGGACCGTGCGGAAGAGGGCCTGCCGGCACTGGGCTACGTGGTGCCGGCACGGGTGATTGGCCAGGTATTGGGAGATGAGCTGCGCGCCAATGCGGCGGTTGATTTCTATTGCCCGGCGCGGCTCTCGAACCTGTCCGTCGACACTGACACGGTCAGCGCGGAAATTCTGCAGGATGATACGACACTGTCGCTTACGGCACGGCTGGTGGTAGCGGCCGATGGGACCGGTTCCGTGGTCAGGGAACGGTTGGGCATCCCGGTCAGCGAATCCGATTACGGGCAGACGGCAGTGATAACCAACATCACCCCGCAGTTGCCGCACGACCATAGCGCCTTCGAACGTTTCACCGACACCGGCCCGCTGGCCTTCCTGCCAATGAGCGAGCAGCGCTGTGCCGTGGTCTGGACGGTGGAGACCGGTGCCGCAGAAGAGGTGATGGGCCTGTCGGACAGTGAATTCCTCGCGCGCCTGCAGGAACGCTTCGGTTACCGCCTGGGGCGGCTTGAGCGGGTGGGCAAACGCCAGGCCTACCCCTTGCGCTTGATCAAGGCAAAGGAGGCGGTACGCCAGCGGCTGGCGCTGGTCGGCAACGCGGCCCATACCCTGCACCCGATTGCCGGGCAGGGTTTTAACCTGGGCGTGCGCGATATTGCCGTGCTTGCCGAAGTGCTGGTGGATGCGATGCGGGCGGGGCAGGACCCGGGCGAGTTGAATATCCTGCAGCGCTACGGGGACTGGCGGCGCGCGGACCACCGCCAGGTGACGGCCTTCACCGATGGCCTGGCACGCATGTTCACTCTGCCGTTACCGGCACTGGGTGCGGCACGCGGGGTCGGTATGTTGGCACTGGACCTGGTGCCGCCGGCCAAGCGCATGCTGACCCGGCTGACCATGGGCCGTGCCGGCCGGGTACCGCGCCTGGCGCGCGGGCTGCCGTTGTAAGAGGGATTAATCACCGCAAAGGCGCAGAGGACACAAAAAACAAGACTAATCACCGCAGAGGCGCAGAGGCGCAGAGGACGCAGAGAAAATCCATTAGTATGAATTCAAAAGGGACATGCTCATCCTCCCCTCAATGGGAGAAGGCTGGGATGAGGGATAAAAACATGATTTCTTAGCGGATAGTGGATTGAATCACCTTCGGTTTGCTGAGCTGCGCTGATATAGATTTTTACACTTATGGTTTTGTTGTTTTAATTCTTTATCTTTCTCTGCGTCCTTTGCGTCTCTGCGGTGAAAATATTTTTGTATTAAGGACAGCTAATGAACCAGTTTGATGTGATCATAATCGGTGGCGGCATTGTCGGGGCAACAGCGGCCTGTGCGCTGGGTACGGCGGGCCTTGCGGTTGCCGTGGTCGAGGCACGCGAGCCGGTCGCCGATACCGGGGTGCGCGATGCACGCGTGTTTGCCATCACCCGCGCCTCGGAACGCATTTTCAGCGCGCTGGGCGTTTGGGATGCGATCAGTGCCAGGGATATCTGTGCGTTTCGCGAGATGCGGGTGTGGGACGCCGGCGGTTCCGGCGCGATTCATTTTGACTGCGCGGATATTGGTGAACCCTTCCTGGGACACATTATCGAGCCGCGATTCATCCAGACCGCACTGCTGGAACGGCTGCAGACGCTGGCCGATGTGCAGCTGTTCTGCCCCGCGCAATTCAGTGATATCGAGATTGGCGAGAATCAGGTCACGGTCGTGCTGGATGATGCCACTGTGCTGATGGCCAGCCTGGTCGTGGCCGCTGACGGGGCGCGTTCGCCGCTGCGCGAGCACCTCGGCATCCAGGTCCGGGTGCATGATTACCGGCAGAGCGGCCTGGTCGCGCTGGTGAAGACAGAACACGGCCACCAGGAAACGGCATGGCAGCGCTTTCTGCCGGATGGCCCGCTGGCCTTCCTGCCCCTGAGCGGGGGCTGGAGTTCCATTGTCTGGACACTGCCGTCTGCGGAGGTAGAGCGGATGCTGGCCCTGGATAGCGAAGCCTTTCATGCCGCTCTGGGCGAGGCCTTTGATTTTCGCCTCGGCAGGATCACCGGATCAGAGCAGCGCAAGGCCTTCCCGCTGCGGCGCCTGCATGCGACGCATTATATAAGTGAGCGCGCCGCACTGATCGGTGATGCGGCGCATACCATCCATCCGCTGGCGGGGCAGGGCGTCAATCTGGGCCTGCTGGATGCCGCTGCACTGGCCGAGGTGCTTGCTGATGCGCAGGCGCGCGGCAAGGATGCGGGCAGTATGCCGGTGCTGCGCCGCTACGAACGCTGGCGCCGCGGCGACAACCTGCTGATGATGTCGGCCATGGACGCCTTCAACCTGTTGTTCAGCAACGCACGGCCGCCGTTGCGCTGGGCGCGCAATCTGGGCCTGTCCCTGATGGATGCGGCCGGTCCCGCCAAAGATGTGCTGATGCGTCATGCCATGGGGCTCGAGGGTGACCTGCCGGCCCTGGCGAGGATCCCGGAAGAGGTATCCCGCTCGGCCTGAACGGCGCCGAGCGGGCGTGCCCGCATCCCCGGGGGGCATTGTTAAGCTCCTGTAATTGAAATGAATCTAACCAGCTCCTGCGCTGGTGATGCGGTGCCGCCCGGTGTTGCCCCTGGCCCGGCCAAGCGCCCGCTAATCTGGTGCTGGCCGGCCGGCAGGGGTATATTTGCGGCTCAACGATATTCTGCTGCGGGAGAGGGTCCGTGGCCAGGCTTGGCCTGGCGGACCGCCGAAGGCGCAACACGCTCGGAAACGCTCAGGCAAAAGGACCGTAGCAGGCAGTTGACTCTGGAGAGCGGTCACAGGACGACCCACCGAAGGGGACACGACCCGCAGGCTGCTGACAGCGGGTCGACACTCTCAGGTTACCGGACAGAGGGGCGACGGTTGATGCAGATCGGCCGTCGCCCTTTTTTATTTATGACATCAAATGACAGCACGCTAAAGTGAACGGCTAAATGGGAAAACAGACACCACTCTACGATGAGCACGTGGCCGCGGGCGGCAAGCTGGTCGATTTTGCCGGCTGGGACATGCCGATCAATTATGGCTCCCAGATCGAGGAGCATCACACCGTACGCAAGGCCGCGGGCATGTTTGATGTGTCGCATATGGCGGTGGTCGACCTGACCGGCGAGCGGGTGGGCGACTACTTGCGGTATTTGCTGGCGAATAACGTGGAGCGCCTCAAGGACAAGGGCAAGGCGCTTTACAGCTGCATGCTCAACGAGTCCGGCGGAGTCATTGATGATCTGATCGTCTACTACCTGCAGGCTGATTATTACCGGATGGTGGTAAATGCGGGGACGCGTGACAAGGACCTCGCCTGGCTGGAGCAGCACGCAGCTGCCTTTTCCGTCAAGGTGCAGGAGCGCCCCGAGCTGGCAATGATCGCCATTCAGGGCCCCGCAGCACGTGCCAAGGTGTTCGAGGTGCTGAGTGACGGGGCTCGTGCCGTGGCGGAACCACTCAAGCCGTTCTACGGCGCCTTTGCCGAAGGCGACTGGTTTATCGCCCGCACCGGCTACACAGGGGAGGACGGTTTCGAGATCATCCTGCCCGCCGGAGATGCCCCCGCCTTCTGGCAACAGCTGAAGGCCGCCGGTGTCCGGCCGACGGGGCTGGGCGCACGCGACACCTTGCGCCTCGAGGCCGGCATGAACCTGTATGGCTCGGATATGGATGAAACCACTAGCCCGCTGGAGTCCGCCCTGGCATGGACCGTGGCCTGGGACCCGCAGGACCGTGATTTCATCGGGCGTCAGGCGCTGGAGCAGCAACGTGGGCAGGGTGCGGGCCACAAGCTGGTCGGCCTGCTGCTGGAAGACAAGGGGGTGCTGCGCAACCACCAGAAGGTCGTTATCGAGAACGACGGCGAAGGCGAGATCACCAGTGGCAGTTTCTCACCCACGCTGCAACGCGCGATTGCCTTTGCCCGGGTCCCCAGCGAGACCGGCGCGACCTGCCAGGTGGAGGTCCGCGGCAAGCGGCTGTCGGCACGGGTGGTCAAGCCGCCGTTCGTGCGCAACGGCAAGGCACAGATTGAACTTTAGCCCGCATTTCAAACCAATCGAACCACCAATTTATTAGCGAGGAAGTTATGAGTAACATCCCAGTTGACCTAAAGTATGCAAAAACCCATGAGTGGGCCCGGCTGAATAAAGATGGTTCTGTCACTGTGGGAATTTCCGACAGTGCCCAGGACCAGCTGGGTGATATGGTCTTCGTCGAGCTGCCGGAGGCCGGGCAGGAAGTGGTCGCAGAAGAAGCCTGTGCCGTGGTCGAATCGGTGAAGGCCGCCTCCGATGTCTACGCCCCGATCTCGGGCGAGGTAGTCGAGGTGAACGAGGCGCTGGCCGACAGTCCCGAGACCGTGAACCAGGATGCCTTCGGTGCAGGCTGGATCTTCCGCTTGCAGCCAGCCGCTGCCGCGGACCTCGACGGGCTGATGGACGCCGAAGCGTACGAGGCATTCCTGGCCACCGAAGCCCACTGATAGCTGACGGGTCCGGACGCGAGAATACAGAACGATGCCTTTTATACCCCATACGGATACTGATATCCGCGAAATGCTCACGACGATTGGCGCAGGTGATATCGAAGACCTGTTTGATGAAATCCCGAAAAGCCTGCGTTGCGGTGAATTG
>JAOTTU010000197.1 GCA_029864225.1 Gammaproteobacteria bacterium
CCCGGCGTCCGGGCAGTTCGATTAGGTCTACAGATCGAACCGGTCGAGGGTCATCACCTTGGTCCATGCGGCGACGAAGTCCTTCACGAACTTGTCGTTCTCGGATGCATAGACCTCGGCAACTGCGCGCAACTCGGACTGTGATCCGAAGATGAGGTCAACGGGTGTCGCGGTCCACTTGACCTGGCCGGTCTTGCGGTCAAGCCCGTTGTAGACACCGTCGGTCTTCGATTCCTCCCACTGCGTCGACATGTCGAGCAGATTCACAAAAAAATCGTTGCTCAGGGTGCCGGGCTTGTCAGTAAATACACCGCGATTAGAGCCACCGGAATTCGCACCCAGTGCACGCATGCCACCCACCAGCGCGGTCATTTCCGGCACGGTCAGGGTCAGCAGGTCAGCCTTCTCGACCAGCATCTCGGTCGGTGAGGCGTACGCACCGTCACTGTAGTAGTTACGGAACGCATCGGCACCCGGCTCCAGCACCGCGAACGAATCCACCTCGGTCATCTCCTGCGAGGCGTCACCGCGCCCGCCCTTGAATGGCACCTTGATCGTGTGACCGGCATCGGCCGCTGCCTTCTCGATCGCGGCAGCACCGCCGAGCACGATCAGGTCAGCCATGGAAACCTTATTGCCAAAGTCCTTCTGCACCTGCTCGAGTGCTGCTATCACTTTGGTAAGTTCATGCGGGTCATTGGCCGCCCAGTCCTTCTGCGGTGCCAGTCGTACGCGTGCGCCGTTGGCGCCACCGCGCATGTCTGAACCGCGGTAGGAAGAAGCAGAGGCCCAGGCCGCGCGGACCAGTTCAGGCACGGTCAGGCCGGAGGCCAGGATCTTCTTTTTCAGGCTGTCCGCATCAGCGGCACTGGGGCTGTACTCGGCCGCCGGCACCGGGTCCTGCCAGGCGAACACTTCCTGCGGCACTTCGCTCCCGACGTAGCGTGCACGCGGACCGAGGTCGCGGTGCGTCAGCTTGAACCAGGCTTTCGCGAAGGCCTGGTCGAACTCCTTCGGATTCTTCAGGAAGCGCTCGGAGACCTCGCGGAAGCCGGGGTCTTCCCTGAGCGCCAGGTCGGTGGTCAGCATGATGGGCGGATTACGCTTGTCCTTCACGTGTGCATCCGGCACGGCGGAGTGCGCATCTGTGTCTTTAGGTACCCACAGCGTGGCACCGGCCGGGGTCTTCTGCTGCTCCCACTCGAAGCGGAACAGGTTATCGAGGAACAGGATGGACCACGCGGTCGGTGTCTGGGTCCAGGCGCCTTCCAGGCCACTGGTCAGGGTGTCTTCGGCATTGCCCTTGCCACACTTGTTTTTCCAGCCGAAGCCCTGCTCTTCAATGGCAGCAGCCGCAGGTTCCGGTCCGACGCAATCGCCCTTGTGCGCACCGTGTCCCTTGCCGAGGGTGTGACCGCCGGCGATCAGCGCGACGATCTCTTCATCGTTCATGGCCATGCGACCGAACGACTTGCGGATATCATGGGCGGCGGACTTCGGATCGCCGTTGCCGTTGGGGCCTTCCGGGTTCACGTAGATCAGGCCCATGTGCAGGGCGGCCAGCGGCTTCTCCAGGTTGCCGTCCTTGTCGTAACGCTTGTCGTTGGCCAGCATCTTGGTTTCCGGCCCCCAGTACACCAGGTCGGCCTCCCAGTCATCCGCGCGACCGCCGGCGAAGCCCAGGGTCTCGAAACCCATCGATTCCAGCGCAACGTTGCCGGCGAGGATCATCATGTCGCCCCAGGACACGTTGCGACCGTATTTCTGCTTGACCGGCCACAGGATGCGGCGCGCCTTGTCGAGGTTGCCGTTATCCGGCCAGCTGTTGAGCGGCTCCAGTCGAATCTGTCCGCCGTCGCCACCGCCACGGCCATCATGCACGCGGTAGGTACCCGCGCTGTGCCAGGCCAGGCGGATCATCAGGCCGCCGTAATGGCCCCAGTCTGCCGGCCACCAGTCCTGCGATGTCGTCAGTGCCTGCTCGATGTCGGCCTTCAGGGCCTTGAGGTCGACATTTTCAAACGCCTTGGCGTAGTCGAAATCGTCACCGTAGGGATTGGAGCGCGCATCGTGCGCGCGTAGTTGCCCGAGGTCCAGCAATTCGGGCCACCAGAACTGGTTCGACTTGGCCATTCCGGTGGCAGTTGCCGGGCTAGAGGTCAGCGTGGCTGACAGAATTGCTGCAACCAAAGCAGCAGCGAGTTTTGTTTTCATTGGCATAAAGATGCTCCTCTTAGATGATCAGCGGATAGTAGTAGACTTAGTCTAAATCCTGTCGTTAATCAAGTCGAGGTCCTTATTGTGTTTATTAGTAAGCCATTAAACTAAAACAGTATATTCAACTAGTTAGAAGATGGGATGACTGATTGCATCGTTTTAATAACGGTTTTTTCAAATTCGAAATCACGAAAACGGGCGGCATCCGAATTACCTGATATGTTGTGTAGGCTATAAGCACAAGGCACCTGCAATATCACCCTGCAACGGGGCCTGGGTTGTCTGTTTTTCCATTTACTTAAAAATGGGGTGCTGCATCAGGAATACGAATGCCGACAGTGCGGCCTTCGTTCCCTCGCCCATGGAGATGACGATTTACTTTTAGGCATCGCCGGTGGCGTCACGTGCCTTCTACCCAGGGCTCGCCCTTCACGTCGATTACTACGATTCAAAAGCTGCACACCGGGAATTTACTGAATCGGATGACAGGCAATTATTGGCCGCTCCAGGCATCCCATAGCGGCAGGACTTTCCGTCCGGGTAACGGAAAATCTTTGCGGTCCCCGGTCGTTCATGCAAGCAAGCGAGGATGGCCATGTTCTGGCAATGCCGGTCAGATCGAATACCGACTACTACATTTAAATCTGTATTTCTTTTTTCTCAGCGTCCTCAGCGTCTCAGCGGTGAATAGTTTGTTAAGGTATACACCATTGACCAAAGAAACCGGATAACAACCATGTCGATACAAACCATCAGTGCCGAACACGTCGGCCAGGTGCGCGATTATCTGATCAACCTGCAGGACATTGTCTGCGAGGCCTTCGAGAAGCTGGACGATGACAGCCGCTTCAGCGAGGACGAATGGACCCGCGAGGAGGGGGGCGGTGGCCGATCGCGCGTGCTGGAAGGCGGCGCCGTGTTCGAGAAGGCCGGTATCAATTTCTCTCATGTCCATGGCAGCGAATTGCCACCTTCCGCCACGGCCAGTCGACCGGAACTTGCCGGGCGCCGGTTCCAGGCCATGGGCGTGTCGCTGGTCATTCATCCGCGCAACCCCTATGTACC
>JAOTTU010000198.1 GCA_029864225.1 Gammaproteobacteria bacterium
GAGGGACTTGGCAAAGATCCTGGCGATGGTCGTCTTGCCGACACCGCGCGTGCCGGTAAACAGGTAGGCATGGTGCAGGCGGTCGTGGTCCAGGGCGTTGACCAGTGCCCGCCGGACATGTTCCTGTCCGACCAACTCACTGAAATTGCGCGGGCGCCATTTGCGCGCGAGGACCTGATAACTCATTGACGGATGTGCCTTGTTACCAATGGAAACGAAGCAAGCCGACATCGCTTACTTAGTTCCCCATTAGTAGAAGTTTAATAACACTACCCCCACCCTGTCCCGCCCCCTTCATATGGGGCGGGGTTCCAAGCCAGAATGTCGGGATACGTTCCTACCGGTTAGTATATCACCCACGGTTGTCGTGGTAATGAGCAGTACGGGAGGCGACCTGTACCAGCCACACCCCGGCGCCCGAGTCCACTGCTGCCGCTGCTCCCTTCCGGGCCTGACGGGGTTCACAGCTTATCGTCGCGAGGGGACCGGCACAAGCCGCCACAAACAGTTACAGAGAACAAAATATCATGTTGACTTGCGGATTATACTGACACTTCCCCTGATAAGCTTCGGTTGGGAAAAATCGAACACGCCACCCGCTGGCGCACGCCAGTCAACTGTATAAACTTCGCTTTCCGGCCTTTATCCGTGATGACGACCGGAGACGGATAATACCATAAGTTATTATGGTGTTGAGACAGGGATGGGCGTCGGCCGGATACTCATGCGTCATTGCCCGGAATGATAAATCAGTATCTTATAGAGCACGCCTGGTACAGGCGCTGATACAGTGGCAGGAATCTATTTTTCAACCCGGGTTGGTGAGTCGATAAATTGGCCTGCTGTGGTTTCCAACCGGGCAAGCAGGTCATCAATCTCTGCCTGCTTGCCGGCAATAATCGCCTGCTGCAACACGCCAGTCTTTTTGTGGAAATCCATCAGGCCAAAATATCCCGTCAGGCCCTTTAATTGATGCGCATGGTTGCGCATTCTATCCACGTCCTGGTCACGAAAGGCATTGCGCAGGCCTTGCAACTGCACGTTCAACTCATCATGCAGCAAGTGCAGCAACTCGCCTGGTATCCTGCCATCCCGACCTTCACTGCCGTCGCCATTCGCCCCGGATGGCTTCTTTTTGGCCAGACCGCTGAGCCGGGCCACACTGCTGCGCTTGTCGCCCCACTTGTACAGAACGTCTATCAGCTTGTCATCGCTTACCGGCTTGTACATGCAGTCATCAATACCGATTGCGCCCAGGCGCTGATCACGATCAGCAAAGACGTCTGCCGTCAGGGCAACGATCGGGGTCTGCTGGTTCAGTCCACGACGTATCGTCTGTGCCGCACTCACCCCGCCCATTACCGGCATATGGATATCCATGAGGATGAGATCAAACACCTGCTTCGCTGCGCACTGCTCGGCTTCCCGGCCATCCACTGCCATCTGCACAGACACACCAAGGCCATTCAGCAGCTTGATTATCAGCTCACGATTGAATCGGTTGTCCTCGGCGACCAGAACCCGCATACCTTCGAATTCATTCCCGACGATGATGCTGGCAGGCGCAGACACATCAAGTACGACCTCAGGAACATTCTGTTTTTCAAGCAAACCAGTGACGTTTCTCAACAAGGCACGACTTGGTGCGGGCTTTAATATCGCACGAATGTTGCGTTCATCCGGGATCGGAATCGGCAGTTCATAGTGATCATCCCCAACCAGAAGCAGGACCGGTATCTCTGCCCAGTGCGCCGTGGCATTAAGGAGATCGATGATTACCGCATCATCACGTTCCTGCGCTGACAGCCCGAGTATCAGCAAGCGGTAGGGCTCATTGCCGACCTCCGCGGATCGCAGCAAGTCGAGCACTCTGTTCCACTCACCTGTATTGAATACATTGGCACCCCAGGAGATGAAACGGTTCCGCAGTGACCGGCGTGCGTAGTCATTCTGGTCGTAAACAAGCACCTTGATGCCGTGCAGCTGCAGTCGTCTTCCCCGATCGTGTTCTTCATATATCCTTGCGGGCAGTGTGAACCAGAAGGTAGAGCCTTGCCCCGGTGTGCTCTTTACACCGATCTCACCACCCAGCAAATTAACCAGTTGCTTGCTGATTGAGAGACCCAGACCCGTACCGCCATACTGGCGACTTGTCGTTGAGCTTGCCTGCAAAAACGGCTCAAAGACATACGCTTCCGCCTCACCACTAAGCCCAATCCCCGTATCAGTCACATCGATACGAGTGGTAATCTGCTGCCCGTCTACCCCGGCCACTGAGACTTCCACAACCACGTGCCCATTCTCGGTGAATTTGATCGCGTTGTTCAACAGGTTGATCACGATCTGCTTGATACGGCTACCGTCCGCATAAATCCTTTCCGGGACATCCGAATGCATGAGTAATACGAGTTCGAGGCCTTTTTCATGGGCAGCCGCACTCAACATCGTGACGACGGTCTCAAGGGAATCACGCAGATCGAAGTATGCCGGCTTCAGGGTCAGCGCACCGGATTCCAGCCGGGATATATTGAGAATGTCATCGATCACAGAAAGCAACGATGACGCGGCCTGTGACACAGTGGCGGTATACTCGCGCTGCTGTTCGGTCTGCGGCGTCTTCTCGAGCAGGCCTGAAAAACCGATAACGGCATTCAGGGGGGTGCGGATCTCATGGCTCATTTTCGCCAGAAACTCCGATTTAGCTTCACCCGCCTGCATGGCCGCCTTGCGCGCCTCGTCGAGTTCCCGGTTTCTTTTTTCAAGGCTTTTTACAGTACTCCTCAGGTTGGATGTGGCCTGACTGACCTCTGCCGCAAGCCTGTCCTGCGCCTGTCCGAGGGTCTCCGCCATCGTGTTGATGCCCTCGGAAAGCGTGGCGAGTTCGCCTCCGAAATCAATCGGGACCCTGGCCTCAAGCCGCCCTTTGCGTAAGCGCCTGACTGTTTCAATGATTTCTCCTACCGGCCCGGTGACACTGCGACCGATCATCAATGCCAGCAAGGCGCTCAGAACAATACCGGCAAGAATCATCAGGATACTGTTACGCAGAAT
The DNA here is from genome assembly GCA_029864225.1 of Gammaproteobacteria bacterium. Taxonomy (GTDB): domain Bacteria; phylum Pseudomonadota; class Gammaproteobacteria; order UBA9214; family UBA9214; genus CAMYJZ01. The sequence continues at coordinate 3,052 of JAOTTU010000198.1, forward strand.
CTGGGCTTGTCTGCCCTGGTTGGCCGTCGTGGACAACCGCACTTCGACCCAGCCAAGAACCTTGCCGCTCTCCTTGTCGTGTCCCTGCTCCTCCACCGGCGGATAATCAGAAACCGGCACCTGGCTGGATCGAATCGGTGCCGTGAAGACGAGTGTTTTGTCCTGGGCCTGCAGGGGGACGGCAGTAGCGGC
>JAOTTU010000199.1 GCA_029864225.1 Gammaproteobacteria bacterium
GCGTTGCGGGTGTTGGGGCTGTTGGGTGGGTGTGGGTGATCCCCTGGATTTCGTTTCACTACATCCGGGCTACGCAGAATTCGCAGGTTGGGCACGCTGCGCTTTGCCCAACCTGCGAATGGCCAACCTACAATGTTTCTAAAACATTATGAGCCTTAAAGCCAGACTGTCGCGGCTACAGACGCAGGTCGGTGCAGTTTCAATAACTGCGACGACACCGCCCGCGGCATCAAATCTGCACAACCGGCTGGCACAGCTGCGCCCGGAACGAATACAGGCACAGGAAACAGCAAGCATGCCTGCCATGTCCACTGATGACCTGGCGCTGGCACTCGATGGCGAATTGATCGCAGCGGGCGTCATCAGGATCTGTAAACGGTTGCCGCTCAGCTGTGAAGCTGACGACACTGGCGTGTCGTTATCGCGGTCAGGAGACCGCTCCTACACTGTCGATAAGAACACCGTAGGAGCGCCGCGCACGGCGCGATCGGTTGAATCACAATCACGGCACAAGACGGAAAATAACACCGTAGGAGCGCCGCCCTCGGCTCGATTGCCTTCCGACCAATCGCGGCCTGGGGAATGCTCCTACAGGTTGGGTAATTTGCAGGCGCTGCGCGAACCGCCGCGCTTGCCGGGTGAACCCGCCGGCGGTCACCGCCGCCGCGTCTACATCGACACCGAGACCACGGGCCTCTCGGGCGGCAGCGGCACCCTCGCTTTCCTGGTCGGCATGGCCGTGGTCGAGGCTGATGCCATCGTGATGACGCAATTTCTGATGACGCGCTTTGCCGCTGAATCCGACTTGCTGGCGGCCTTTGCCAATACCCTGTCAACTGACGATCAGCTGGTCAGTTACAACGGCAAGAGCTATGACCTGCCGCTGTTGATGACGCGCTTTCGCATGCAGGGCCTGGCGCATCCCTTCGACGGCCTGCCGCACCTCGACCTGCTGTACCCGGTGCGGCGCCTGTTCAGCCGGCGCTGGTCGGATTGCCGGCTCACGAGCCTGGAAGCAAACCTGCTCGGCTTTACCCGCATCGATGACCTGCCCGGCAGCGAGGCGCCGGCCGCCTGGTTTGATTACATTCGCCGCGGCCAGGGGGCACAGCTTGTTAAGGTCGTTGATCACAACCGGCAGGACATCGTATCCCTGGCCGTTGCGCATAGCGCACTGGCACAGGCGATCGAACAGCCGCGTGCCTTTGAGGTTGACCTGTACACCCTCGCCCGCTGGCTGGCGGAGACCCGTGAAGCCGACGCCCGTGCCCTACTGGAATCACATGCCGATGAGTTGTGCTGCGATGGTCAACGATTACTGGCCCGTCTGGCACGCCGCGCCGGTCACTGGCCGCAGGCCGTCGCCCTGTGGGAGTCCCTCGCCGCCAGCGGTTGCACCGATTCCCTGGAACGCCTCGCCAAGTACCACGAACACATCAGCAAGGACCTGGCCGCCGCGCAGCGTTGCTGCACCTTGTTGCCGGGTAATCCCGCCCACGACCACCGCCGCCGGCGTATCAACGCGAAATTAAACCTATAAATAAGGTGTCAGGAACCTTTTTTTCAAGGATTAGATAATCGGTTATCGCTACTATTTGAAAAAAGGTTCCTGACACCTTTTTGCTTTCCCGTTTCAGTTCAGCTCGGTATCTTTCCAGTACTTGGTACCCTTGATCGTGGCCTGCAGGGCCAGTCCACTCTCGGTCATCTGGTAGACGGTGATACCATCAAGCAGGATTTCACCCCCAACGGCTCCGCCCTTTTCATTGGCCTTGGCCGCTGCATCTGCATGCGCGCCGAATTCCCAGCCGCTGTCGATGAACTGTTGCAGGGCAGCGCGGTTGTGAAACACGAACACGGCACGGAAATCCTTCACGCCGAGCCCGAACCCGATCCCCGCTTCACCCATTTTCATGTAGGTATTTTTACCACTACGGCTGTCCTTGACGACGCCATTGCCCCCGCTGAAGCTCGCAAGGATGAGGTTTACGTTGGCATTGCTGAATACAGCATAACCCGGCGCGCCAGCGATCTGTGTCCTGGCCTCCGGTTTCGTGCGATAGAGTTCCGAGAGGACTTCCTGTCTCATGTCGAGAATTGCCTGACGTTTATCCGCCTTGGTATAGGCGCCGCTGGTAGCGCATCCGCTGAGAACAAGGGCCAGGTACAGGCCGAATAAACCGATTAATTTACTGCGCATTTTGATCTCTCCCTCGATAGTGCCCACTGCCCATACAGTCAGTATCTCTGCACATAAGCTTGTTATCGTCAGCTTCGGGGGAGTTCTGGAGCCTTAATATTTCGTTAACATTCAGGAAGTAAAAAAGTATCAGGAACCTTTTTTTCAAGGATTAGAGAATCGGTTATCGCTAAAATTTAATAAAAAAGGTTCCTGACACCTTTTTCCTCTAGCACCCTTCGTCAATTTCATCGTACTTCAGCGCGCTGCCGCGCACCTTTTCAGCCGGGTACTTTTTCTCGTTCACCTCGATCTTGGCGTTGACGGCGCGCTCCATGTCGATGCCGAGTTTGTCGGCCAGGCGGATGAGGTAGATCTGGATGTCGGCGATTTCCTGTTCCACCTCGGCGAGTTTGTCGGGCGGCAGGTTCTGGCTCTGTGATTCGGTCAGCCACTGGAAGTGTTCGACCAGTTCGGCGGCCTCGACGATGAGCGCCATGGCGAGGTTTTTCGGGGAATGGAACTGGTCCCAGTCACGGGCGGCGGCGAAGTCGCGCAGGCGGGTCTTGATCTGGTCGAGGGATTGCATTGGTTTGTGTGTTTATTGTGGTGGTGTGTAGCCGGGTTATGGTGATAGTAACATGGTCGTTTGTGGGGGAAATATGCGTCAAACAGCGCCTGCAAGGCGCGCCTATAAGGGGCGAATAGGTGCGGTGCTTTTAGCGGAACATGTAGCCCCTCTCCCGCACCGCGTTTGTCAGAACCGCGCTCTGCCAGTATGCTGCCTCGACATGTTTGGGCGCGCCTACCGCTGGTTTGACCGTGTGATCCTGGAACTCGGGCGCGAGTTCCGGCTTTCCTACCTGCCGCCCCTGATGGTGTACCTCGCTTACGGGGTCTCGGGCCTGACCGCAATCGTCGGCACCTTCTTCGTCAAGGACTACCTCGGGCTCTCGGCCGAGTTTCTGGCCGCCCTGGGGTTCTGGGCGGGCATCCCCTGGGCGCTGAAGATGCCGCTCGGCCACCTGGTCGACCTGATCTGGCGGCACAAGGCGGGACTGG
>JAOTTU010000050.1 GCA_029864225.1 Gammaproteobacteria bacterium
GTTGCTCGCATGTACATGCAACGGATGCGGTACACCCAGATCGTGCAGGGCTTGGGTCAGGCATTGCACGATCTGGCGCGGAGTGATGTTGTAATAGGGACTTTGTTCGTCGATGTCCAGTTTGCGCGCATTAAACTTGAACGCGCTGATGCCGCCAGGATTGACCACCTTGATGCCGATGCACTGGGTAGCCTGCAAGGTCCAGGCTACATAGTCGTTGATCAATGCCTGGTCGGCACCTTCGGCCAACAGGCGTAGCAGGAAGTCGTCATTGCCCAACATGGCATAGCCGCCGGTATCCAGCATCGGTGTATCCGCCATCTCCATATGTGCCTGGCGCGCATTGAGCGGCAGCACTGCCGGTTCAAAGGCTGTGGTATAACCCATTTCTGCATAGCGGTAGCCGGTCAGGAGGGTCGATGGCGTTGCGTTACTGCAGCCGGAGCGGGTCAGGGCACTGCGTTCGACCGGCGCCTGTTGACAGAATTCCGGCATCAGGGTGCGTGCGATATTAACCTTTCCTCCGCCAATATGCGTATGCATGTCGATGGCGCCGGCCATGACAACCATGCCGCGCAGGTCATACTCCACGTCGATATTCGCATCCGTTCCTGGATCATTGGTGATGCGATCGTCGCTGATATAGAGATCGCGGACCTCTCCATCGACGCTGTTGGCTGGATCGTAGACAGTCCCGGCAGTTAGTTTTATTAGCATGATGGTCCTCGAGGAATGACTATAGTCTTTCAGAAATGGCGTTCAGGACCATGGATACCTCGGGCAGATCCGAATCGCGTACACTGCACAGCGGTATTGCCACTACAATGTCGCAGCGGTACACATGGCCGGCATGATCAATGCCGGGTGTCGCGACCGGGATAAATACCTCTGGTTCTATCTCGCACTGCATACCGGCACGTCCCAGCACGATGCCGGGCGTATTGCCTGAAGGTGGCGTGCGCTGCGTATCGAAGGCTGAAATCCAGAGCAGAAGATCTGCCTCATCACTCTCCAGCAGCCGTTCCCAGTTGTACTGGATCGGATCAAAATGCGGGCAGCCGCTCGCGAGGCTGATGCGTGTCGGGAAACCTGCCTGCCAGGTTGCCACCTGGGAGAACGTGTAATCGCCGTTGTTGCCACCCAAGGGCATGCCAGAACAGCGGGTCGTGATGTTCAAGTCCTTCACCAAGCCGCTGAAGGCCTGTACTGCCAGTTCCGCGTGCGGGAAATCCAGCTCGTCTGTTGCCCAGGCAATTACGCCATAGTGTGCATCAGCAAGACGTGTCACGATTTCGCGTAGCTGTGCGACGGGTATGCCGGCAACATTCTCAGCCTGTAGCGGCCGCCCTTGCAGGAGCGCGCGCAACGTCATGGCGATATCGCCCAGCCGATCCGTTGGGCATGGGATGGACGTAATGTGGGCATCACCGTGCGCGGTTGGCGCGTCTGCGCTGGAACCGATGATAATCAATTCCCGTGCAGATGTGTCCTGACCAAACATGGATTCGGCGTTGTTGAAAAAACGTTCATAGAAACGCGGGGCGTGTTTTTCAATGGCGCTACCGAAGATCATCAACAGGTCGACGCGATTGCGAACCACACCCAGTGTCGCGGTCATCCAGCCGCTATCCTGGACCGCCAACAGATTGCGCAGCATAGATTCACTGTTCATGTGATCGAGCACGGCACCTGCGCGGTCTGCCAAACTCAGCACGGCCCGTGCTCCAGCCACGTCGGTACCGAGTCCGCCGAACAGGGGCAACCGTGCATTACCAAGCAGATCCGCGGCGTGGTCAACGGCCTCGTTCAGAGAACAGGCATGCCCTTGAATGCGTGGCTGGTGGTTGGAGCCACCGGTAGCCGGAGATTGGCTGAAGCCTCGTTCGCTGAGAGGGCAGCCATTGGCCTCCACAGTGAGCCGCTCCGGCTCACTCTTGATGGTCAGATCGTCGCAACACAGTCCACAGAACGGACAGCCGATGTTGTGGCGCAGCATGCTTGTAGACTCCTGATTCATCCGGGTTGGCCAGATTTATATTTTGCGGTGCAATGCCTAGGAATACTCTGATTATTTCATTATCTGTCATTCCCGCGCGAGGTACAGGGACGATGTACACGGATGTACAAGTGCCGTGGAAGGCGGGATGCCGTTAGCGGCCGTGCAAGTGCCGCGGAAGGCAGGATGCCGTTAGCGGCCGTACAAGTGCCGCGGAAGGCGGGATACCGTGAGCGGCCATACAAGTAGCGCGAGAGGGTAGGATACCAGAAACGTCCAAACGTGAATCCAGTCGCGGTACTGGATTCCGGCTCTTCGCTACGGCCATGCTGACCACGCATCAGAGTTTCCCTAAATAAGCCTTTCCTGGAGTACGTGAATACTCGCTCCATTGTCAGTGGCACGCTGAACCAACTGTATTTGTTACCTTCATCATGAAAAGCATAGATCATGCCAAGCAATCGAGTGCCGGTAATGTGTCTCCCGGACACATATCAACGATCATGATGGCTCGCTTTTTTCGGTACACTCGGCTATACCTCAGTTTACGTCCCGCTCCGCTACTGCAAACAGTTGTCACGGCAATGGGAAAAATGCGTTACACACTGCCCCAACCTTGTGGCAGTATTTTTGCATGGGTGAGGTAAATACTAGAGAAATACGAGGAAATATCATGTGGCACACCAGTTGCTCAGGAACCAGAGATGAATTGTAAGTATTTCAAGGGAGCAGCGTTTGAATCGGTCCGGGTGGAAGCCCCGGCCCGTCTGCATCTGGGTTTTCTGGATCTCAATGGGAACCTGGGGCGCTGTTTCGGCAGCCTGGGTCTGACCATCGAGGAGATCGCGACTGAAGTCGAAATTTCAGCGGCCGAGAAGCTGCAGGTCGAGGGGCCTGCTAGCGCGCGAGTACGGGTGCTCAGCTGTGCTGCCTCCCTTATAGAACAACTCGGTTTACCACCGGGTGCGGCGATTCGGATCAAACGTGTCATCCCGGACCATGTCGGTTTAGGATCGGGCACGCAATTGTCCCTTGCGGTAGCCGCCGCCATGTCGACTCTGTATGGCCTCGATCTCGGAATACGCCAGATGGCGGGACTGCTGAATCGTGGTATGCGTTCCGGCATTGGCATCGGTGCCTTCGATACGGGTGGTTTTCTGGTCGACGGTGGCTGTGGCGAGCGTGATGAGCCGCCGCCGGTGATTATGCAGTGTGACTTTCCGGAAGCCTGGCGCCTGCTATTGATTTTCGACCAGCGTGGACCCGGTATCCATGGCGCGCAGGAGGTCTCTGCCTTTCAGACGCTGCCTCCGTTTCCTGCGCAGGATGCTGCCGATCTGTGTCGTCTGGTGCTGATGCAGGTCTTGCCAGCGCTCGCGGAAGGTGATTGCGAGCGTTTCGGGCAAGGAATCGGCAGGCTGCAGGAGGTGGTTGGGGATCACTTCGCGCCAGCACAGTCAGGTAGATTTGCAAGTCCGGAGGTCGCGGAAGTACTCGCCTGGCTGAAGGCGCAAGAGATTTCCGGTATCGGTCAGAGCTCCTGGGGGCCTACCGGATTCGCTATCCTCGACAGTGAGGTACGGGCGAGACACTTACTGCATGCAGTGCAGCTCCGTTATGCCGATCGGCCCAATCTTTCCTTCGCGGTTATCCGCGCACGCAACCATGGCAGTCGTATCCGGACTCGTAAAAAGGAGCACCGCGCATTACCCGGTGCATTGCGATACAAGTCCCTGGTTACGGAATCATTTCAATGAAAAAGCCCTATATATTACACATGCTTACACCGACCAAGAACGTCAGCCCGTTCGATGTGAACATGGCCTGCGATGCCGGTTGGAATAGCATCATCCCTTACACGCAGGTCGAACCGGTGGAGGTAACAGCACTGGTACAGGATGCTATCTTTTCCCGCGGTCCGAAGGGCGTGCGGCGCACCGGCATATTTATCGGCGGACGCGATATCGATATGGCGATGGATATGTTGCAACTGGCTCGCGATGCAATGGTGCCGCCATTCGAAGTGTCCGTGTTTGCCGATCCAAGCGGTGCCTTTACGACCGCTGCGGGTTTGGTGGCTTGCGTCGAACGACAGCTGAAAAAGGTGTATGAGGCAACATTAACGGGTCAACGCGTGCTGGTATTTGGTGGTAGTGGTCCGGTGGGTGCGGCGGCATCGGTGATTGCGGCCCGTGCCGGATCGAATGTGTGCATCGTCGGACACAGCGACGACCGGTCTGCGCGCAAGGTGGCTGGGGTCTGCAAGGAGCGCTACGGTGTCGACATCGATGCGGCGGCCGGTGGTAGCGACGAGTCCAAGAAGGCGCTGCTGACCGAGGCAGATATCGTGTTTGGTGCCACCAAAGCGGGTATACAGATACTGACGTCGGCACATCTACAAGCGGCTACCCGGTTAAAGGTTGTTGGCGACTTGAATGCTGTGCCACCGCTCGGGATCGAGGGTGTCGAGCTGATGGATGACGGGAAACCGATTCCCGGGCTTGATGGTGCGGTGGGTATCGGAGCCCTGGCAATCGGTAATGTCAAATACCAGGTTCAGCAGTCCTTGTTCCAGGATATGCTGGACCCGGATAAACCCCTGTATCTGGATTTTCAACATGCTTTCGAAAAGGCGCGTGAGTATGTCGCCTGACGCCGGACCGGTATTGATCGGAGCCCTTTCGGGCCGGGCGCTGGCAAGCTCTGCATATACCGCTTCAATGCCGGTGGTGGTGCTGGATGTGTTCGGTGATATGGACATGCGTGTCTGTGCCAGTGACTGGGGCCGGGTTGGCAATGCACAAGGCGGTATCGATCGGGCCGTTTTGCTTGAGGCGGCGGAGCGTTTGTGTCCACCTGATCGATGTGGCGGACTGGTGTATGGTGCCGGCTTTGAATCCTGTCCGGATGTGTTGGCCGAGCTGGCCGAAAATCGGGATTTGTTGGGTAACGACCCCCGGGTACTGGACACGATGGGTTCGCCAGAACGCTTCTTCAGTATGTTGGAACAACTGGGTATTCCTTACCCGGCGATCAGTTACCGACGTCCGGAGAATACCCGCGGCTGGCTCGCCAAACGTGCCGGTGCCAGCGGTGGTGGACACATACGGACACCGCAGCAGATAGCGAATGAATGCGGGTATTACTTTCAGCGCAAGATGCAGGGGCGCATCATGTCGGTTTTGTTCCTTGCCAATGGGCGCGAGGCGAGCATTGTTGGCATATCTGAGCAGTGGAACGCAGCGGTTTTGAAGGAACATCCCTACAGTTACGGCGGCGCGGTATCCGATCAGGAGGTAAGCCCGCGGGTACGAGCGGACCTCAGGTACGCAATCAACGCCTGTGTCGAGAAGGTGGGACTGCGTGGCCTGAACAGTATGGATCTGGTGCTTGACGGAGAGGAGTTTCAGGTGCTTGAAATCAATGCAAGGCCAACGGCAACTGCTGAGTTGTACGAGTCTGAGAGTGCGGAAAGTCTGTTCAAACTGCATATAAAAGCCTGCCGTGGTAAAGTGCCGCATGATCGCAACCCAACCAGTCGCAGGTATGCACACCTGATGGTCTATGCCGAGCAGGGGCTGAAGGTGCCGCGCGGATTCAGATGGCCGAACTGGTGTAGCGATCGCCCACCAGCGGAGACCCGTATCGATGCCGGAGAACCGATTTGTTCGGTACATGCCAGTGGTACAGGCTCCCTTGAACTGCGCGGCTTTCTCGAACGTCGCCGCCGCTTTGTATGCAGAGCGCTGACATCTGAGTTGTCAAAGCCGCACGCGGTTCTGTGTATGGCGGGGGGTTAGGCATGTCAGCTGTAAGCTCTCAAATTGAAAACTTGAGCCGTCCGAGTGTAAACCAGTCCGCACTGGTGTTGCTGGCTGCCTTGCGTGCCGATGCCGCACGCCTGCGCGTGGTCGAGGAGCGATTGCCAAATGGCTGCTGTGTGATTGATGCCGGTATCGACGTGTGCGGCGGTATCGAAGCCGGCCGGCGTATCGCCGAAATTTGTATGGGCGGACTTGGTCAAATCAGCTTCAATAGCGATGGAAACATTGCTCATTGGCCTTTAAGTGTGAATGTCCACAGCAGTAATCCCGTGATCGCCTGCCTGGGCAGTCAGTACGCGGGCTGGAGCCTGTCCCACGGTGAGGGCAAAAAGGCGTTTCATGCGCTCGGCTCAGGTCCGGGGCGCGCCCTGGCGGGTAAGGAAGAATTATTTGATGAATTGCATTACCGGGATGGAGGAGAGGCCACCTGCCTGGTATTGGAGGTTGACCGGCGCCCACCCCTGGAAGTGACAGAAAAGATTGCGCATGACTGTGATATCGATGTAAGTCAGTTGACCCTGATCCTGACGCCGACCCGAAGCCTTGCAGGTACCACGCAGGTTGTTGCCCGGGTGCTGGAAGTCGCGATGCATAAGGCGCACAGCATTGGATTTCCACTGCATCATATTGTCGATGGCGCAGGCAGCGCACCTTTGCCTCCTCCCGCTCCCGACTTTGTCACCGGTATGGGTCGTACCAACGACGCGATTCTCTACGGTGGTCATGTGCAGCTGTACGTGAACGGTGCCAGTGATGATGCTCGTGATCTGGCCGAACGTCTGCCGAGTAGCGCCTCTCGCGACTACGGCAGGCCCTTTGCGGAGGTATTCAAGGACTATAAGTATGACTTTTTCGAGATCGATCCGCTGTTGTTTAGCCCGGCCCGGGTAATCGTGTCCTGTCTCGAGAGCGGCGACAGTTTTCATGCCGGTGCACTTGATACTGATGTGCTCGAGCAATCATTTGGTGGAGTTCAGTGAACCCGCGCATTGCCTTGATCACCGACGATCCGGGCTGGCACGGTGCCCGTCTGCGCGAGGCCTTTGCCGTACATAGCTGGGAAGTGTGTATTGTTTCCCTGTGTGACTGCGCTATTGACCTTACTCAGGCAACGCACGGACTGGTGGTTCCCGGGTTTGAAGACGATTTGCCGGACGGCGTATTCGTGCGCGGGGTACCGAGTGGCACGCTGGAGCAGGTGGTCTTGTACCTCGATCTGTTGCATGCACTTCACGCTCTGGATATACCCGTATATAACAGCGGACGTGCCATTGAGCGCAGTGTCGATAAAGGCATGACCAGTCTGTTGCTGCACCAGGCGGGTATTCCCGTGCCTCGGACCTGGGTCGTATCAAACCCTGATCAGGCGCAGGCGATCTGGGCGCGCGAAAGTGCAGACGGCCACCGGCTGGTCGTCAAACCACTGTTTGGATCCCAGGGGCTGGGGATCACGCGGCTTTCACCCGGCGATGCATTGCCCCCGCTGGAAGACTACCAGGGCGTCTATTACCTACAGCATTTCATCGAAGGTTGCAGTCATGACTGGCGTGTGTTTGTGATCAATGGCAAGGCAGTTGCCAGCATGCAACGTCATGGGAGTCACTGGATCAACAACGTTGCACAAGGTGCGACCTGTATCGCGGCACCTTACGATGCTGAGCTGGAAGCGCTGGCGGAAGCGGCTGTAGACGCATTGGCGATGGACTATGCCGGTGTTGACCTGATGCGCGATGCGAATGGCATGTTACAGGTGATCGAGGTGAACGGAATTCCCGCCTGGAAGGGTTTGGAGGCAGCCTGCGGAGTAGATATTGCGGGACACCTCGTAGAAGACTTCTTCGCTCGCTATCTGTTACGTCGCAGCGTCAGGGCAGTGGGTATATGAATACACGGCTTCCAGACAGAGCATTGTTTATCGGTAAGGCAGTCGCTGATGCCGTGAGGTCCGCCTGTGTTGCGGAATTGCGTGCCCTGAAGCCCGGTAATGTTACTGTATACAAGGCCGGCCATGGAATGCATGTGGTTGACTTCGAGCTCAGTGCCGACGCTATAGCACCGGTGTTGGCGCAAGCTGACCTGAGCGTGGGTGAGCGCATACTCGGTGCAATCCAGGCTACCCGTCGTGTCGTAGACTGTAATACCAATCTTGGCATTGTCCTGCTATGCGCGCCGCTCGCGCACGCAGCGTTGCACCTGCGAGCGGGACAATCATTACGCGCTGCATTGAGTGAAACCTTACGTGCACTCGAGGTATGCGATGCACAACTGGCATATGAGGCGATTCGGCTGGCGGAGCCGGGGGGTATGGGTGTAGCAGCGGAGCACGATATTACCGAGCTGAATCCGCGGGTTACGCTGTTACAGGCCATGCGTGCAGCAGCCCGGCACGATTGTATTGCCTATCAGTATGTCAGTGATTACGCTGAGGTGTTTGAGGTGGCAGTGCCGCAGTATCATGCGTCACTGGCCCGTTGGGGAAGCGAGACATGGGCGACAACAGTGACCTATCTGGATTTGCTGGCTGCTGTTCCAGACACACACATAGCGCGTAAATTTGGTCGCCAAACCGCACAAGATGTAAGCGCAGAGGCATCCCGGCTGGCTGAGACTCTGGACAGTCAAGGTGCAAACAAGTATATGGTTGCTCAATTGTTGCGTTTCGACAATGAGCTCAAACAAAAGGGTATTAACCCTGGCACTACTGCTGACCTGACGGTTGCTGCACTAATGGTGGGGCGGCTGCAGGATCATTTGGAGTATGCCAGTGGGCATATTTTTCACAGGACGGGGACAAGATGAAATTTAAGTTTCCCGGCCGTTTGTTTCATCGTAACCTGAAAAAGGAGGAACAAGTAATGGCAATAATCAACAAAGTGATGGTGGGTGAGGCCTTGGTGGGTGATGGTAATGAAGTCGCGCATATTGACCTTATCATCGGTCCGCGCGGCAGTGCGGCCGAGGATTGCTTCGTCCAAACCCTGACCAATCAAAAAGAAGGTGTAAACGGCCTGTTGGCAGTGGTCGCGCCTAATTTAATGGTCAAGCCGTCAACTGTAATGTTCAACAAGGTTACCATCAAGGGTGCCAAGCAGGCGGTCCAGATGTTTGGTCCTGCCCAGCGCGGCGTCGCAATGGCAGTGGCTGATTGCGTTGAAGACGGCACTATACCCATGAATGAAGCTGATGATTTGTTTATCAGTGTTGGTGTGTTCATTCACTGGGAAGCAGAAGACGACAACAAGATACAGGACTACAATTACGAAGCTACAAAGTTGTCTATCAAGCGTGCTGTCAAAGGTGAGCCAACAGCTGCCTCGGTGGTGTCGGCCAAGGGAACAGCCGAACATCCATTTGCTGCACATTCCTGATTGGTAGTTGTGGTTGCCCCGAAGGTTTGGGGCAACCGCCTGCTCTCTGTTTGAGCCAGGGGAAATCTGTTCTATGACGACTTGGCGATGAGGTTTGAGTCATGCAATGTATCGAAGTTGATGCTGAAGTCGAGTGCATGGTTACAACGAAGTTGCTGGCTTGTTCCGGATTAACACTGCACGGGTATGCTTTGCGGAATCGGCTTCCGCTCGATCTGCTTGTATCTCCTGAACAGGTGAATGTTTTTTATCCTGAACGAAACTATCCGCTTGATTATCTGCATGGCTTGTCAGAGCCCAGCTTTGCTGAACAATCCAATCCTGGTGATGCTACAGTGATCCCGATCTGGAGAACTACAGGGTCGCGTTGGCAGTGAGTTATTGCATCGTTTTGCCAGGTTTGATGCGTACCAGTTGGAGTTGCGCGCGTTGATAGATGAAGACAGTTCACAAAAGCTGAGCGTGGTCACCTGAAAGACTGCCGGGAAACCCACTAGTGTGGTAAACGCAGTATCGTGCCGCATGAGGGATTCCCGGCAGCCATCAGGCAAGTGCTGCGATTTGTGCGGGACCAATGCGTCCGTCGTGCAGTGCGCTGGCCAGTAACGCACCAGCCACACCAAGTTGACGCAGGTGTAGCAGGTCGTCAAGGTCGCGTATACCGCCGGCGGCGAACAGGTCGGACCTCGGTGATTTACGGCGAAGTTGCTGCATACGATCGGTGTCCGGGCCCTCATCGGAGCCCACGCGGTCGAGACACATGACGATGACCCGCGTTGGCCAGTGTTCTGGTTGTTCGAGTAGATCAGCTGGGCCGAGCAGTTTATCGCACTTGAAATCAAGTGACAGCACGGTATCAGTGTCAGTGGCGAGGGTGTTTAGTAATAGCCCCGGGTTTGAAAGGGTTTCACTGCCCAGTACGGTTGAGCCCAGTGCAAGTTGTTGCCATTGGCGGTAGCGTGCGCGGGTATTTATACCTGGATCGATCCAGATGTCGAGGTCGGGGAACTGGTCGCGGAGTTTCTCTAACACGTCCCTCTGATTGCCCAATCCTCGTATGGCGTCAAGGTCTGCAATGTAGAGGGTAGAAAATGTATGCAGGCGTAACAAGCCTGATATAACGTCAGTGGGTTCGCAGGAACGGCACAGCTTGCTGCGTACAGGCTGATAATCATCGCGCCGGCCGCGGCGGGCATGAACGACACGGCCTTGGGAAAGATCAATTGCGGGTATAAGGATCAAGGTTAGTGCAATGCGAATTTTCGTTGTTGAGTATATCACTGGTGGCGGACTGCTAAAAGATGAGTTGACACCCGGGTTGCTGACAGAGGCCGAGACCATGGTCAGCGCACTGCTGGAGGACCTGACAGTTATACCAGGGGTGCAAGTGTTGGTTAGCCGTGATCCGCGCCTGTCGAGACCGCCGGTGCCAATCGATATTTTCACACCACGGCACGTCGACGACATCTGGCAGGAATGGTGTCATTGCATGGAGCGTTGTGATGCCGTATGGCCAATCATGCCGGAGACTGGAGGATTACTGGAGCGGATCAGCCGCCTGGCACTGGAGGTGGGATGCAAACTGATTGGCAGCCGGCCTGAAGCGGTTCGGGTTGCAGCCAGCAAGTTGCAGACTTCCATGTGCCTAGTCCGTCATGGGATCGATGTTGTACCAACCTACACGCCAGCAAACGTTGTCCCCGATAGCGCACCGCGTTGGGTGGCCAAGCCGGATGACGGCGTCGGCTGTGAAGGGATCCGGATTCTCGATAACCCTGAGGGACTGGCAGCAGATTTAGACCCGGATACCTGCGAAGATTACGTTTTGCAACCCTATACAGAGGGTACGCCGGCAAGCCTTTCCATGCTCTGTCATCAAGGCGAGGCTTGCCTGCTCAGCGCTAATCTGCAGCAGGTAATAGAGGTCAATGGCCGGTTTCATGTGCGCGGCATCCTTGTCAATGGCCTCAAGCAGATTGACAGGCATGCCGAAGTGGCACGTTCGATTGCCCATGCGATTCCGGATCTGTGGGGTTATGTCGGTGTCGACCTGATTTGCACCAACAGCGGACCGGTGGTGCTGGAGGTTAATCCGCGACTGTCCGTATCATACGCGGGTTTGCATCGGGCGTTGGGGCATAATCCGGCCAGACTGGTTTTACGCCTGTTGAATGAAGGTCCGTCGGTACTGACGGATTTGCATATGGAACAGGGCGGCAGCGTGACGCTGAATCTGGAGATTCCTCATGTCGCATAGCGATATCATGGGCTGGGATCTTGGCGGTGCCCATCTCAAGGCCGCGCATCTCGATGATCGCGGGAAAGTGCGCCAGGTGATTCAGTTACCGTGTCCTTTATGGCTGGGACTTGAGCATCTACGACGGGCGGTGGATGAGGTGATGGCTGCAGTACCGGCCAGAATCCGATACCACGCCGTGACCATGACCGGCGAGCTGGTCGATCTGTTCGACAGTCGTGCGCAGGGCGTACAGCAACTGGCATCGGTGATGGAGGAAAAGCTGGCGCCGGCAGATATCGGTTTCTATGCCGGATATGACGGTTTCCTTCAACCCCACGCCGTAGCCAATACAGCAGACAAAATTTCATCGAGTAACTGGCTCGCGAGCGCATCATTTGTTGCACAATGTATACCCCAGGCATTGTTTCTCGACATCGGTAGTACTACGACCGACATAGTAATCTGCAAGGACGGTGATGTGCTGGCGCGTGGTGCCGATGATCACCAGCGGTTGATCTCCGGTGAACTAATTTACACTGGCGTCGTGCGCACGGCTCTCATGGCAGAGGCCGAAAAGGTACCGTTCAGGGGTGAATGGGTATCGTTGATGGCGGAACATTTCGCGAGTATGGCAGATGTGTACCGTGTTACTGGTGAACTGCCATTGCACGCCGATCAGCTACCGAGCGCGGATGGTGGACCCAAGACCCTGACTGCCAGTGCCAGGCGTCTGGCCC
Organism: Gammaproteobacteria bacterium; assembly: GCA_029864225.1. Classification (GTDB taxonomy): domain Bacteria; phylum Pseudomonadota; class Gammaproteobacteria; order UBA9214; family UBA9214; genus CAMYJZ01. The sequence continues at coordinate 12,165 of JAOTTU010000050.1, forward strand.
GCATGTTGGGTCTGGACCTGGATGCTGCCCCGATGGAAGACTGGACCCGCGTTGCGGCATACTTATCCGAATTGCAACTGCAGCGCCTAACGCGTGCCTGTGAACTCAGTCTGTCGCATGGACTTCTCGACCAGGATGCGCTTTTGCTGGGTGCCGGGGTCGGCCGTTTCCTGGTCGCAAAACTTGCGAACCGCTTGCAGCGGCAATACCGGGATTTCACGTCGCTGCTGGATATGGGCTATCTGGAGATCGGCGATCCAGCCGACTGCACACCGGCCGTTGCGGTTGCCAACCTGGCGAGAATACATTTATGAGTCACTGCATGCTGAGTGAGGTCCCTTACT
>JAOTTU010000200.1 GCA_029864225.1 Gammaproteobacteria bacterium
ACGACCGTACCGATGTGCGGACTGGCGATGACATTGACCCATGGCGCCGGCGTACTTTGACCCGGCTCGAGGGTAACAACGTACTCGTGTCCATCGGGTGTAAAGCCTCCCGGGCCATTGCAGAAGATGCGCTCCCGCACCGCCAGCGGCCTGGTCGGTTCAGCCACCCGTTGTAACATCGGCTGCAGGCGCGCCGGTAGCCGCTCTGCCGGTACGCGGCGCTCCACCTGCTCGACCAGCGTCTCTGCGCTATCGGTGAGTACGACACGTGCGACAGACTGGAACAAAACCCGGTCTTCCTCGGACAGTTCTTCGGCACGCCGCACGAAGACCCCACCCGGTTTGTCGATAACCTGTGCTTCCGGACCCGTGTTGATCAGCCCCATGATCAGATCGTGCAGCGTTGCCCGGTAACCTGAGAAATCCTCGTTCACGATCACCAGGTCTGCAGCCAGGCCCTTCTTGCGCCAATAGGTATGGGCTTGCAGAACCTGTTTTACCAGATCGATGCGATGCAGGTCGCCGATACGAATCAGCACGATCGGCAGGTCGCCCGAGACAGCGAAGCGCCAAAGTCCGGACTGCCCAAGCTGGTTGCGGCTTATGACGCTCGGTGCGACGCGCCGCAAGGCATCGGCATAAATCACGGAACTGGCCAGACGGCTGTAGACCAGCGCATCGGCTTCGGTTGCGTTGAGTTGGTGCAGAACCTCCTGACTCTGGAACCATGCCATTTCAAAGGCACGCTCGACGAAGTGCCGGTCACAATACTTCTCAAGCACAGCCAGTGCCGCTGCGCGCGTGTCCGCGACACCTGAGATAATCTGCACTGTCGCCGATTCATCGGCTGCCAAACTGATGGTGCGGCGGATCGCCACGATGGGATCGAGCACCGGACCCTGTGTGTTCGACAACGACGCTGCACCGTCACTGTCATCCAGCACCAGCGGGTTGGCCGCCGTTCGGCCCCGACCGATGAATCGGGCGCGGTCAGTCTCATAAGACGTCTCGGCGGCAACTGCGCCGGGGGCTGCCAGCAAGTGAAACATCCATGGCACCTGCTCCCCCGGCGTGCGGGGGCGCCGCGTGCACAGGATCGCCTGCCGGTCCGGCAGAATTTCGGTTTGCACGAACAAGTTGCTGAAACAGCGATGGGCCAGGTCGGCATTCAACGGTGCCAGTACGACCTCCGCATAACTCGTCACTTCAATATGACGGGTACGCGACGACAGATTGGTGAGCGTGACACGACGGATCTCAACATCGTCTTCGGGTGAAACACTGATCTCGGTGTGTGCCTCAATTGCCTGATCGCGCCTCCGGTATTCAGCCCGCGCCTGCACGAAGATCGCCTCGTAGTGATCGGCCTTGCTGCGCGTTGGTTGATATGCGCTTGACCAGTAACGCCCCGTGTCGCGGTCGCGTAAATAAATGAATGTGCCCCAGCAATCGACAGTGGCATCCTCGCGCCAACGGGTGACGGCCAGCTCACGCCAGCGACTGTAACCGCCACCGGCATGGGTCGCCATAACGTGATACCTGCCGTTTGACAACAGGTGCACCTCGGGCATCGGCGTGTTCGGATCGGTAAATACGCGCATGATTGCGTCTGCTTCCACTGCAGGATGCGCGGCGGCGCTCACCTCGGCCTCGTGGGGATGCAAGGTAGCTCCCTGCTTGGGCACACGCTCCTGCAACAACAGTTCCGTCGCCCGCACGAGGGGATCTGACATGAAGCGGCGCTGCATCGGCTGGTTGAGTAATACATGTGCAAAGGACAGCAGGCTCATGCCCTGATGATGCGCCATGAACGTACGCACGATGGCGTAACTCTTTCCCCGCGGGACGCGCGAAGGTGTGTAATCGATTGCCTCGTAGAAGCCGTAATCACCAAGGAAGCCGTCGACGGCAAGCCGCTGCAAATTGCGGCATGCCGGCAACGGCAGCACTGTCAGTGCCAGTGCGCTGGCGTAAGGCGCGATCACCAGGTCGTCTCCCAGCCCGCGCTTGAGGCCCAGCCCGGGCACGCCGAATGCCCGATATTGATAAACCTGGTGCATATCGGTGGCGTTATAGCAGGACTCGGAAATTCCCCAGGGGACAGCGCGTTGGCGGCCGTATTCGATCTGGCGCGACACTGCGGCCTTGCAGGTTTGCCCCAACAAGGTGTTCTCGTAACCCGGCATGATCAGTTGCGGCATCAGGTACTCGAACATCGAGCCGCTCCACGATATCAGACTCACGTCCCCACCATGGCTTGTCAGCAGACGGCCGAGCGCGAACCAGTGCTTCTGCGGCACCTGCCCCTGCGTTATGAGCAGGAAACTGGCCAGGCGTGCTTCGGATGCGAGCAGGTCGTAACAGGACGGATCGCGGCGTCGTTCGCCCACGTCGTAACCGATGCTCAGCAGGTTGCTTGATGTATCGTAGAGAAATTCAAAATCCATCAACGCCAGTTCACGGCAACGATCAACCAGATCATCGATGAGCCTGAGCCGCTCCAGCGCCCCCTTGTAGTCCGGCACGACCGCCCCGGCTGCGGGTGCACTGGCCAGTTCCGCCAGCGTCGAAACGCTGCTGAACAGCCCAGGCTCGGGCAACAGGAATCCAAGATCATCCCGAATTGCGCCGGCCTGTCGGTCGAATTCCTGTGCCCAGTAATACAGTTCGCCATCGATATCGATGTCCGTTGGCAGCAACGCAACCAGAGCCCGGTCAGTGCGGTGAATCTCATCCAGCAAACTATCAGCGGCAGCCAGCGTCTGTGGCTGTACCGTTGCAATGAGTTCGGGTGATGTGAGTGAGCGCAGCATATCCTGCAAAAACCTGATCTGCTTCGCAAGCTCCGGGGTGGGTGACGCAGGCAGGTGTTCGACAAGCACCTGCAAGGTATCCTGCAAGCCCTGAAACGCATTTGCTGACAGCACCGGCTGATCTTTCAGCTCGGTCAGTCCCGCCTTCAGGGTGAGCAGGCAGCCGGCCAGGTTGCCACTGTCCACCGAAGATACGTATTGCGGGCGCAGCGGTTGCAGCGTGCGGGTGTCGTACCAGTTATAATAATGGCCGCGGTACCGCTCCAGCTTTTCCAGCGTGGCCAGCGT
>JAOTTU010000051.1 GCA_029864225.1 Gammaproteobacteria bacterium
GTCCAGGTGAAGACGAAGGCTTCGTTACACCGGATGGCAGGCCCGGTGCGATTGTGCAACTTCATGTCCCCCGCTTCTGGAAAGATCGCAAAGACCGCCTGGAAAAAGCTGCGCTGGTACGCATCAGCCAGAATGTGCTGACCTGTCCCACTGCGTCCTGCTTCAATCTAATCGATTCTGAAGAGTACTATCAAATGGGTCGCAAAGTGGCCTACTTTGGTAATGGTTACCAGAAACGTATCGAACGGTATGGTCGGAAAATGTGGTGGATTCCAATCCTCGGTGGTGAATTTGTACTCGATCGCAGGCTGGGTTACGCCGATGGTTTAATGGGCGGCAATCTCTGGTTCTTTGGTAAAGACGTCGACTCTGCCCTGGAAGCGGCTGAAAAAGGTAGCGAGGCCATTCTCCCCATCGATGGTGTAATCACTACCTTCCCCGGCGGAGTCGCCGGCAGCGGCTCAAAAGCCGGTAGTGATTACGACTTCACGATCGCCAGCACATTCGAAAAATTCTGTCCCATGCTGCAAGACGACCCCACCGTGGAACACGGTTTGCCGAAGGGAGTAAACTCCGTGATGGAAATCATCATGAACGGTCGCGGCATGGCATGCATTATTGAAGCGACCCAGGCTGCTATTAATGCCGCCAGGAATACTGAAGGTTTGATAATGATTTCTGCCGGTAACTATGGTGGTCGCCTCGGTAAAAGCTTCATCTACTTGCATCCGGACAAACAGCCCCCATTGAGCTGAATCCGGTAAAATCGAGTGTTGATGTCCGACAAGAGCAGCTTGCCGGGTGACGTCATTACTAGTTTCAACATGGAGCGTGGCCACCAGCCTCGCAGAACCAGCGGCCAAAGCCAGCCCCAGGATGCGTTCAACCTATGATCATCGACGGTAAAAAGGTGGCGCTTGAATTGCGCGAAAAAATCAAGGCCCGACTTGCGCGGCATCCTCATCTGAAAATCACACTAGCCACCGTAAGCGTTGGCGATGACCCCGCCAGCAAAGTATATGTCGGCATGCAGCATCGCACGGCAGAAGCTGCGGGTCTGTATCCGGAACATATTCAACTGGCTGCTGGCACCAGCCAGAAACAGCTGGAAGAACAAATCGAGCAGCTGGCGCAAGATGACAAAGTACACGGTATCATCCTGCAACTGCCTTTGCCCGACCCTCTGGACAAGGACGCCGCACTAGCGAAAATACCCCCGAATAAAGATATCGATGGTCAGACTGATGTGAACATGGGCCGACTATTGCAGGGACGCAAGCAACTGGTACCCTGCACACCATTAGGGGTAATGCGCCTCATCGAAGCCTACAATATAGAAACCAGCGGAAGAACAGCGGTCGTTGTCGGACGCTCGGCGGTGGTGGGTTTACCCCAGTTTCTGCTGTTGTCTGAAAAAGGTGTCGACGCGACAGTCACGGTTGCACACTCACGCACCAGAGACTTGGCCGAGCTATGCAAAAGCGCAGATATATTAGTCAGCGCAATAGGCTCGCCCGCATTAATTACCGAAGCATACGTAAAACCAGGCGCCATGGTCTTTGACGTAGGCGTCACCGAAACCCCAAGCGGTATCCAGGGTGACGTGGATTTTGACGCCGTATCCAAAATTGCCGGCGGCGTTACCCCCATGCCCGGCGGAACCGGCCCGATGACGGTAGCGTGTCTACTGGAAAATACCCTGCTTGCCGCTCAATTACAGAACGCCCTGCCAAGTTAACAATTTCCCGAGTACTGGAAGAATAAAAGCCCATTCCCTGAAGTCCATGGCTATTCAGTAGTCGTATCCAGCGCTGTTCGCCCTGGTCACCACGAAATCTTGCCCGATTCTTCCCATCATTATCCACGGCATCCAATGCCAGATAATCATTCTCGGCATCCCGCTCTAAAAGCCCGCGCCTAAAGCGCCTATTTTTTGTGACGCTCCAGATATCGGGCAATGTGCTGGGCAACTTGGGTACGCCCGCGACCCGGCAGCGACCCTGCGCGCTGCAGGTATCAGGGACGCCGCAGATCGCAGGGCTCCGGGTAGGTGCGGATGCCGGGCACCTCGCCAGCACGGAGATCGTTCTGGAGCCGCTCCCAGTACTCCATGGTCATCAGATCGCCATGCACCTCGCGAAAGACCCGACGCAAGGCCCGGTTGGGTATCCTCAAGCCAACCTCCATCTCCTCTGGCAGAAACACCACGCCGTCCTCGAAGAACCAGTCGGGGATATCTTCCTCACCCTCGATCCGGCCCAGATTGGTCCGGATCTTGACATCGGTAAAGCGCTCCAGGGCATCGTAGTCATAAAGAAAGACCTTCAGAAAACGACTGACGCCATAGTTGCGGCCGTCGAGGTCCTTGTTGAAGATATTTGCCGCTGCGTTGTTCTTGATGCAATGACCGAGATTGATGACCGCGGTCTCGGCATCCTCCGGTGAAGCGGTCTCGAGGAACACCGGCAGGGGGGTCATGCGCCGCTGTACGATGAGGTATTTGAACACCACATCGTCGCCTTGCAGGGAGACGCTCTCGCTTGCCTTGTTCCGCAATTCCTCGAGTAAAGCGGGGTCGAACCACGACCGGTCAAGTTTCATATTGAAATAGATGACGTTGTCGAGCATGCTGCCGGTGCGATTGATCTCGTGTATCCGGCTGTACTTGCCGAGCACCCGATCGACGCCGGGAAACTCGCCCCATTTGTACTGGTCCGTTGCCTGATCGCGGATCACCTTGAGGTTGTAGGCCGAGGACGGCGCCGCGAAACCGATGGCAACCGTCCCGGCGAAGCCCACCGCGGTCTGCAGGACTTCTCTGTAGCGCACGATCTCGTTGCCAAGCCCCTCCATCACCGCCACCTTGCCGACGTGATTGAAGCCGATGGTCGTGTAGTGCAGCCCCAGCGGCCGCTCACGCATGAGGGTGTGCAGGAAGGCGGCGAGTTCGTGATAGTAGGGGTTGGTGACGTGAAAGTGCGCGAGGGTGGAGCTGAACAGATTGTGCACGTCGGCCTCGCGGTGGATGACCGCATCGGCGTAGATGCCGTCCGGCTCGTTGAGCAGTGCGATCACCAGCGGCATCAGCCGCCCCGATTCGAGTACCATGCGCCCGCCGAGATAGGCGCCCCGGTTGCGGTAGAAGCCGCCATCGATCATCTCGATGGTGCGGACCCGGTTCGACGGTGTTTGTTCGGGCGTGAGTATCTGATTCAGACGTTCGGCGATGAGCCGGGCGTCGCCCTGCGCATCACGGTACGGGACCGAGAAGCCCGGGATGGCGAGCAGCTGCATGATGACACCGGCGGTGACGGCGCCGCCCACGGGAAAGCTGCGGTACACCTTGGCGGTGAAATCCGGGGCCTTGTTGGTCCGCTCTCCGAAGTCGTAGGCCACCGGCTTCCACTCGCCCTGACTGAGCTTGCGCTGGACGGAGTGCAGGTAAGCGAACGCGAGGTCTGCCTCGTAGCGCCCCTCGATCAGCGGTATATAGGAGGCCAGTACTTCCGACCAGATGGATTCATCTGTGGCGACCCGCGGAAAAACGGCCTTGAGCTGGGGAGCGAGCTCCTTGAGGCTCTCGGTGTAAACAAAAAGGCGTTTCTTGCTGAGAGCCAGCGAGGTCTTGGGGTCGCGGGCCTCGAAGGCGCGCTGCGCGAGCCCGGGGATGGCACGGGAATCCAAATAATAGACCTCGAACTCCTGCAGAATCCATTTCGCGATAAGCCGGGCCTTCTCCGCATCGCTGCTGGCTCGACGGATGAGATTGACGAGATACAGCTCGCTTGACGCGTCGCTGCTGGCGACCCTCGCAATGTGTTTGTCCAAAGCTGTACCTGACCCGTCTGGCGACGCCTCTGATTATCCCGGTTCTTTGAGGGTACTGTCTGTAGCCCGTCAGAACAAGCCGGATCAATACGCCTGAATACCAGACAAGAGATTATGTCTGCCGGATACCCCGGGGCGCTGGCGCAATCGGTTCTGACGAATTACCATTATTTGCCAATAGTTGCAGTCTAAACCCTGCCTCCGGCGGAAGTTCAAGCCCGCTAACGGGGCAACATTCCCGGGATCACCTCGGGAAATCGTTGTTTAACTGATAAGATAGTCTGGATGAAAATCACGAGCTTAATCCAATGACCGCACCGGGCCGACAACAGGCATTGAAGAAAATGCTGGCAAGACACAGACTGCCCGACGCTTATCTGGAAACCGCACAACATTGGTTCGATCCGCTGGCAAAGCAGTTCGCCGAGCAATGCCGAAAGCAGGCGGGCCGTCCCTTGCTGATTGGCATCAACGGCAGTCAGGGCTCCGGGAAGAGCACCCTCAGTGAATACCTGCGGTTGATACTGCAATGGGATTGGAACTTGCGTGCAGTGGTGTTATCCCTGGACGACGTGTACCACACGAAATCACGGCGAGCACTGCTGGCTCAGCAAATTCACCCCCTGCTTGCCACACGCGGCGTACCGGGCACCCATGATATGGAGCTGGCCGAGGCCACTTTACAGAAGTTGTTGCACCCGACCCCTGCGGCCGAGGTGCGCATTCCGCGCTTCGATAAGGCGACAGATGACCGCAAGCCGGAAGCAGAGTGGGATACACTGATAACACCCGTGGATGTGGTCATTCTGGAAGGCTGGTGTCTGGGCATACCGCCACAACAGGAAGCGGATTTATTGCGGCCAGTCAATGAGCTGGAAGCTCGGGAAGACCCGCATGGAATATGGCGTCACTATGTCAATCAGGCGATTGAACGCGATTACCTGCCACTGTACCAGCAGGTGCAACAGTGGCTGATGCTGCGCGCCCCGTCCTTTGACTGTGTTTTTAACTGGCGGATGGAACAGGAGAATAAATTAGTGCCGACAGCGAATTCGCAGGGGGTGATGGATGCCGGACAAGTGGCGCGCTTTATCCAGCACTACCAGCGCCTGACCGAGCATGGCCTGCAGGCCTTGCCTCCCCTGGTCCACCATCTGTTTCAATTGGACAGCAAACGTGAGATCACTGCATATAGCCAACCCTTGGCTGGCGTAACGCAAAGCCGTTAACGGGTCGCCAGCTCGCGCAACCGCATCAATACCTGGTAATTAATCCAGCGTCAGGACAATCTTGCCGAAGTGCTTGCTCTGTTCCATGGTCCTGTGGGCCTCAGCAACGTCATCAAGCGGATAGGTCCTGTAGATAACGGGCTCAATGGACCCGTCGGAGAATACCGGCATCACGGTTCTGGTGAATTGCGCAACAATCTCCTGCTTTTCCTGCACAGAACGTGATCGTAGCACAGAGCCGATGATCCGCTGACGCTTTACCATCATGAGGGCAAGATTGAGTTCGGCCTTCGCGCCACTCATGATACCGATAATCACGAGTGTGCCACCAACAGCAAGCGCCTTCATATTAGGCGCAAGATAGTTCGCGCCAATATGATCGAGGATGACATCGGCACCCTTTTTTCCGGTAAACGCCCTGACCTCTTCTGCAAAATCCTCTTCCTGGTAATTTATAACAAGATCGACACCGAGCTTCCTTACACGCTCGATCTTTCCGGGAGAGGCGGTGACCAAAATCCGGCCGTTCGGTGCAAGCTTCCGGCACAACTGGATAGCGGCCGTGTTCACGCCGCCACCGCCGCCGTGGGCAAGCACTACCTGCCCGTCTTTGAAGCCACCGATCATGAAAATATTCAGGAACGCGGTAATGTAGCTTTCACATACACATGCTGCCGACTCAAAGCTCATTGTATCGGGAATCGGGATCAGGTGACCGGCATAAGCCACAGCATATTGTGCGTAACCACCGCCACCCACGAGGGACATAACACGATCACCGCACTTGTATGCTGTCACTCCCGGACCGACCTCCTCGATAATACCGGCAACCTCCAGACCGGGAATTTCCGAGTCACCTTTCGGTGGAGGATAATTACCTTCGCGCTGCACAATATCGGGACGATTAACCGACGTTGCGGCGACCTTGATAAGGACCTGTTCCTCGGAAGGCATCGGTTTATGTGTTTCGGCGATCTTGAGAACCTCCGGACCACCGAAACCATCAAGCAAAACCGCTTTCATAACAATGCCTCCCAATGAAACCTGTAAAATGCCACCTTACAAGGCCAGTAATGCTAGCACACATGATGCCTGCCCATTTCCCCCAACGGAAGCTACCGGTCAGGCGGAATCTGATTAACATGATTTTTCCAGCGGTGCGAAATCGAATCCGGTTGCCGGCGAATGCCGCTCCTATCGGTGGCGTCGTCTGACCACGCTTTCGAGCTTCTCGGCCATGTGCTGCTCGCGATCCACCCGCGTGCCCACCTGAAGGCAGGTATGGATCCGGGGTGCGCCCTCGTCGTGAACCACCTCGTGGCAGCGCTTGATGGCGGCAAACACGTCCTCCCACTCCCCTTCCACGTTGGTGCTGTTGCAGTTGACCTCGAAGGTCAGGCCCGATTCCTCGAGCACCCGTTCAATGGCCGCGACATAGGGCGAGACTGAAATGCCCGCATCGATGGGTACCAGGGTAAAGCCGACGATCGCGTGCATAGACAGGGCTCCAGGCAGACCGGGGATTTTTCCCGATTATACCTGCTACAGAAACATTTTCGATGCTCCGCCCCGGTCTATCGGGATACTGGAGGACGCTCATGCGACCGGATATTACGCGCGCAAAACCAAGCTATCACGGCTAAGCTCATAACCTGCGGCCGAACAACATTGAACCGGCCTCCGAACCACTACACAAAGGCAAGTCCATTCATTCCGTGAATATTCCCCGAGGAGGGTACGCATGCACCAGATCGAACATATCAAAGAGTCCGGTGGCTGGCTCAATCGCTACCGGCATGCCTCCGACGCCTGCAATTGCACCATGATGTTCTCCGTTTACCTGCCACCCCAGGCCGCGAATGAACGGGTCCCGGTGGTGTACTGGCTGTCCGGCCTCACCTGTACGGATGACAACGCGCGGGTCAAGGGTGGAATGCAACGCTACGCTGCCGAGCTGGGTCTGGCGCTGGTCTTCCCCGACACCAGCCCGCGCGGCGCTGGCGTGCCGAATGTGCCGGACCGCTATGACATCGGCAAGGGGGCAGGATTCTATGTGAACGCCACCCGGACACCCTGGTCACAGCACTACCGGATGTACGATTACGTAACCCGGGAACTACCGGCGCTGATCGAGAGCGAGCTCCGGGTTGTGCCGGGCCTGAAGTCCGTCAGCGGCCACTCCATGGGCGGTCATGGCGCACTGATCTGTGCCCTGAAGAACCCGGGGGCCTATCGGTCTGTTTCGGCCTTTGCCCCCATCTGCAATCCCGTCGTCTCTGGCTGGGGCCAGGGTTGCTTCACTGCCTATCTCGGCGATGACCGGGAAGCCTGGCGCGCCTACGATGCCACCTGCCTGGTGGCAGATGGTGCTTCGCCGATCCCCCTGCTTATCGACAGCGGCACCGGCGACGAGTATCTGGCCGACCAACTCTATCCTCAAAACCTGGAGGCCGCCTGCCGGGTACGCAATTTCCCACTGACCCTGCGCATGCAGCCGGACTATGACCACAGCTATCATTTCGTCGCCAGCTTCGTCGGCGAACACCTCGCCTACCACGCCGAAACCTTGCACAGCGCTTAGGGTTCAATCCGTTATCGGTGACGCTCGAATCGAGCGCCTGCTGACGCCGACCTGCATACGTGCAAGGCGCTGAGCTATGTGCTAGTTTCCTGAGCACGCACTTGCACCTCGGCGCCCTCTTCCCAATCCACCCCAGACAGAATCGGATATGCCCTATACCAGCACCGCTGACATACGCATCCACTACCAGCGCAACGGAGAAGGCTGCGCCGTCCTGTTCCTCGGTGGCGTTGGAGGCGACCTGCGCAGCCAGCCGAACGTCTTCGACAGCCACCTGGCGGGCAGATTCGACATCCTCAGCTTCGACCAGCGCGGCACCGGTCTCACCGACAAGCCGGACGTCACCTACACAATGGCGCAGTATGCGCAGGACGCAGCGGCGGTCATGGATGCCGTCGACTGGGACAGCGCCCATGTCGTCGGCGTCTCCTTCGGCGGCATGGTGGCCCAGGAACTGGCGCTGAGGAGTCCACAGCGGGTTCGAAGCCTGGTGCTCTGCTGCTCCACGGCAGGTGGCGCGGGTGGCTCTTCCTACCCGATCCATGAACTGTCCAGTCTCTCCCCCGCCGAGCGCTCGCGGAAGATGCTCGCGATCGGTGACAACCGTTACAACGAAGCATGGCAGGCAGCGCATCCCGAAGAGACTGAGCGCATGCTCAAGGAGGCGGCGGCAAACGCGTCACCCTTCCTGCAGGAACCGGGCGGCATCGCCGGCATCACGCGCCAGATCGAGGCGCGCAGCCACCACGACACCTATGACCGCCTGCCGTCAATCCGGGTCCCGACCCTGGTTTGCGGCGGTAAGTACGATGGCCAGGCTACGCCGGAGGCAGTCAAAAACCTGCACGGCCAGATACAGGGAGCGGAGCTGCGCTTCTTTGAGGGCGGACACCGCTTCCTGAGTCAGGATCCTGAAGCCTATAAGGTCATTGCTGAGTTTCTCCAACACCATTGCAGCGCTTCGAATTAGGCGCGGGTCAAATCTCCGTTCAAGCCTGTAATAGACAAGACGTCTATGGCCTCGAGAAAGCGTCCGATCAGCTTGTGAAGCGCCTGGAAAGCGAGGAGATCAAGTCTGTTTTCGGCGTGCCAGGCGAGGAGAACGCCGGCTATTGCCTTTACACCATCGGGTTGCAGACCAATAACCGGGCGGCCCGCACCGTCAATGTGCGCGATTACAGCATCGCCTGCAGGTGCGCCTCCACACTGCGAGCGAGTGCCGGCAGGTTGTAACCGCCTTCCAGCACAGAGATCAGACGGCCTTTGCCGTGTGCATTCGCGACCTCCTTGATCTTCCTCGTGGCCCAGGCGAAGTCCTCTTCCAGTAGGCAGAGCTGTGCCAGCGGGTCGTCGTTATGGGCATCGAAGCCGGCAGAAATGAACAGCAACTCCGGCTCGAAGTCGTTCAGCGCGGGAAGAATCCGTTCCTCGAATGCGGCGCGGAACCGGTCACCCCCGGCTCCGGCCGGCAAGGGTACATTGACGATATGATCGGACCGGGTGTCGGCCCCGCTGCCGGGATAAAAGGGGTGCTGGAATGTGGAGCTGAAGAACACGGAGGGATCGCTGCGAAAGATATCCTCCGTGCCGTTGCCGTGGTGCACGTCGAAGTCGACGATCGCGACCTTATTCAGCCCATATCGGTCCTGGGCATAGCGGGCACCGACAGCGACATTGTTAAACAGGCAAAAACCCATGGCACGGCCGACTTCGGCATGGTGGCCGCAGGGGCGTACACAGCAGAAGGCCTGTTCCGAGTCGCCAGACATGACGAGGTCAACGCCCTTGACGACGGAGCCTGCAGCACGCAAGGCCGCATTCAGCGAATGCGGGGCCATGCTGGTATCCGGGTCCAGAAACACGCGACCCTGAGAGGGCTCGGCGGCGATTACCGCATCCACGTAGCCCTTGTCGTGGACCCGACAGAGTTGTTCCCTGGTGGCCAAAGGGGCTTCATGCTGCGTTAACAGATGCCAGATATCCCGGGCCGGGAGATAGTCCAGCACCGCCTTCATTCGGGCTGGCGACTCCGGGTGTCCGGCCCCGGTGTCGTGCAACTCGCAATCGGGATGGGATATGAACGCGATTCTCATGGGTGTTCCTTGTTCGTACTAGTCCCCGGAATGACACCGCGCACTCAGCGGGTATTATCCATCGACTGCAGCGCTGCTGCATACTCAGCCACAATGGCCGCCACCGGTTGGACCGAATGAATACCGGCCACACTCTTGCCGGCCTGGAAGATATCCCGGTATGCCAGGCCCTGCTGGGATGCGCGTTTCAGCTTCCAGATCGATTGCAGGGAGTACAGCATCCGCATCCAGTGCTTTGTCCTGCGCCCGCGCAGCAGCCATTTTGCCAGCGGTCCGGCCCGGGTCCCGGTGCGCTCGATATACGGGGTGCGGATGATAGACACCGGGACACCGGAGACCTTCTCCGACAGCACGATATCATCCTCACCCGCGGCAATGATTGCCTGTTTGTAATCCTCATGAGCCGTGCACTCGGTGGTGGCGATGAAGCGCGTCCCCAACTGGGCGCCGGCATAACCCATCTCAAGGGCCTCCACGAAAGCCGCCGGCACGCCGACCCCTCCGGCACAGATCAGCGGCTTGCCGAGCGGGCCGATGGCATCCAGCAGTTGCTGCGGTGACTGTGTCCCGGCATGCCCGCCGGCCCGGTTGTTGACGCAGATAAAACCGTCGACGCCGCCGTCCAGGGCCTTCAGCGCATGCTCCCTGCCGGTGACATCGTGGTAGACCGTTACGCCGGCCGGTCCTGCGCGGTCCACCACCCAGCGCGGATTGCCCAGGGCGGTGACCAGAAACGGTACCTGTTCCTCCAGGGCAATCTCCAGCCACTGCCGCGTACGCTCCAGGTATTTTCTGGAACTGCGCTCGATAATCAGGTTGACGCCGATGGGCCTGCGGGTCAGGCGTCGGATTGTGCGCAGTCCTTCACGAAAGTCGTAACCGTGCACATAGGTCAGGCTGAGTGGCTGCACAATGCCGATGCCGCCGGCCTCGGAGACCGCGGCTACCAGTTCGGGATTGGAACAGGGATACATGGCCCCGCAGATCAACGGGACCTCGATGCCCAGTGCCCGGCTGAACACAGTTGAACCGTCCATCAGGCAGGCCTCTCCGGGCCGGTAAGCCAGCGCGCCCGGGCGACGGCAACCAGCGCACCGCCCCGATCGCGGATCTCCCCGGTGAGCGCATGTTCTGCCTCCGAGTTGTCCAGCGGTTGCTCGCAGCGGCATTCGGCGAGGAGCGTGCCGCGCGCCTTCTTCAGGTAATCGATCGAAAAACCGGTGAGGATACCGCGGGTGTCATCCGGCAGACTGTTCAGAAGCGCCAGTCCGGTGACCATTTCGGCCAGATTGCCCAGCGCCATGGCATGGATGGAGTCGAGATGGTTGCGCAGCCTGCGGCGTTCCCGCAACTCGACCACGCAATGCCCGGGTTCCAGAACCCGGACCACGGCGCCGAGGTTACCGGTATAGGGCACATGGCGACCCAGTACACGGCTGAACAGCCATTTGCCAGCTGGCAAACCTGCAAGCCTGCGCCACTGTTCTCGCAAACCGGGGCCGATCGAGTCTGCCATCTCAACCCTCCTTCAGCACTGCGTGGTTCTTACGCCTGCAGGCAATGCAGTGCGACATGGCTACTGCTGTTTTTCGTTATCCATCCCGCAGCCAGTAATTTCGCTGTACAGGTGAATGATGCGTACCACCCAATTCAGGGGACAGTATACCTATTTAAGCCAGTCAGACCCTGTTGTCCGCCCTGCACTTCCGGCCGGACCGTACAGGCTTCAGTGAATGTCTCAGTAAAAAAATAAATCTGTCCCACTGCTGTCCCACTTAATTCCTTCTTCCATTGAAGGGGAAAAGATTACGATTGCATGGACGATGTTCAGGGAGAAGGTGAGACCGGGAACCGGTCGAGAGGCTGGCCTGGGCCATGTACAAGTGTCGCGAGAGGGCAGGATGCCCGAAGCGGCCGCAGGAGGTACGAGTCCATGGATGGACTCGGTAGAGCGAAGCAGGACGCCAGAGCCGAGAGCACTACAAAGTAGGCGCTTTAGGTGACGCATGGAGCAGTTACCGAGGATGAGGGGCAACCCTCTCCCTGGCCCTTTTATGCCCACTGGGGCACTCCCCCTCATGGGAAAGGGGATTCTATCCCTGACATCACAGACATATTCGATGCCCCTGGTTCATATATATTCGCTTTAAAACTGTATGCTCAGGTACTTGCCCAGGACTAATACGAATTAAGTGGGACAGCAATGGGTTAACTCGTATAAAAAGAAAAGGGGCAGCTTTTTCAAGCTGCCCCTTCCCCATTTGGCTTTTCTGGCTAAGTAATTAAATTACTGGGCAACAGGTGCAGCAACCGGAACCTGACCATAAGGTGCATAGCCGTAAGGAGCGCCATAACCGTAGCCACTGTTGTAGTTGTTGTAACCACGACCGGTGCCACGACCGTTACCGCGACCGCTGAAGTTCATGCCGAAGCTGCCGTCGACGTCGCCGTCGCCATAGCCGTTAGCAGAACCGTTGTTGTAGCCGTTGTAACCGTTGTTGTAGCCGTTGTAACCGAATGGTGCAGCAACCGGAGCGTGCGGGGCAATCGGGGCCTGCTGGGCAATCGGAGCCTGCTGGGCAACCGGAGCCTGCTGGGCAATCGGGGCCTGACCATAAGGTGCATAGCCATAAGGTGCACCATAACCGTAGCCTCTGGTGTAGTTGTTGTAACCACGACCGGTGCCACGACCGTTACCGCGACCGCTGAAGTTCATGCCGAAGCTGCCGTCG
>JAOTTU010000201.1 GCA_029864225.1 Gammaproteobacteria bacterium
AGCGGAAATGACAGTGGGAGCGACGAGTCGGATAAAATCGTTGCGTCATTATCCTGAGTGTTCCATGCATAAGAACGGATGCCGGTATCCACCCCGATAAATCCGGCCTCCGGTGCCAGCTTGTCAATTATTGCACTTTCCGCAACCCTGTCGTCTTGTACGTATATCCCGCCGCTCGTGGCGATGAGGCTATTATCTCCAATCGTAGTCGAAATTATTGTCTGCTCACCCACCAGCGCATAGATAGGACCAAACAGCTCATTGGAAAATGCATCAGGGTCTGCCGTGAATGTACCGGTGAAGACTTCGCCAAGCGGTATTAATGAAGTGTTAGTTTGATTGATTTCTGCCGTAAACGAGTACGTTACAGTAGCGGCATTGACCAAGGTGGAAAGAGAAAATATAAAGCCACCAAGCAGCGCAGCAATTGGACATGACTCCTTCATGTAGCCTTCTCCTTGAATTCAATCCTTGTTTATTCGGCCGGAAAAGTATTTCATTCCTGACTGCAAAACAACAGCAAGCATGATATATCTTCACCAATTACCGCTGTATACGGGGAACTACTTACTTCGCACGGAGGATGGTTTCTGTACAGGCGGCGCTCCTGAAGACAAAAAACCGTCACCTGACCCATTCACCACGGATTCAGTTTCCTTGATCTGCGGGCACGAGCCAGATCAGCTTGCTTGATATCTGTAAAAAACCAAAACAGGAGGAACCGGGTCAATGAATGAGCTCAGCCAGCTCGCCAAGCGTGCGCACCT
Organism: Gammaproteobacteria bacterium; assembly: GCA_029864225.1. Classification (GTDB taxonomy): domain Bacteria; phylum Pseudomonadota; class Gammaproteobacteria; order UBA9214; family UBA9214; genus CAMYJZ01. Next base: position 768 of record JAOTTU010000201.1, read on the forward strand.
CCCTCCAGGCGAAGTAGGCAAGGGCAAGCATACGAAAAACCCGGCCCTGGACCGCTACTGGATGGGGTGAGATGGCGCCAGGCATCCTGCGCTGAAAAATATGGCGGCAAGTACCAGCAGAAGGATAACTACTGACAAGGAGGTCTCCGCAACACAACATCCCCCTTATTGCTTCATGCTCACGGGGAAACAACATGGGCATTGTGTCAGGGCATCCTGCCCGCGCCCATCACTCTCAAGGTGGTTTTTAGCGCAGCAGGCCCGGCATTTCGCGCTTTTCGAATTGACGGTAACCGTTAAACAGCTCGTCGGGCAATGCAGTATCGGAGACCGCCGTGACCTGGTAACGTTTGCCATGTTCCAGGTCGCGCACGGCTATCGGGACGCCATCGACATCCGCCGCCAGGATTTCGAGTTGTCCCGCGAAGTCTCCCATCAACCCCCCGGCAGCAGGTGCCATGTCGCGGGAAAATGCCACCATTGCTTCCAGCGTTGCAAAGTCGTGCTTCGACAGCCTGCCGCTGGCTGCGGTTGCCATACAGACCTCCGCAGCGGGACGGCCATTCTTCACGATACCACTGGCATTGCAGCGCAATCCGGAAATGGTACGACTGCCTCTCGCAACGGTCTTGATGTTGACATCCGAATTGTGACCCGCGGCCGGCGGACCTAGCACCGCACCCAAGCGCTGCTCGATCATTCTGCGCTGCTCCGGTGACAGGCCGGCCAGCATGCCCGCCATGTAGGGTGCAGCGATCTCCTGCAAGTTCGCCGCCGCCTGCACATTTGCTTCCAGCGTATCCTCGCTCACCTGTGTATAGCGTTGCTGCAGCGGCTCAACGTAGCTGATTACAGCTTCCGCCGTGTCATAGATGATGTACTCATCCATTCCGGCTGCACTCATTTTGCCCTTGCCGTTCCTCACCTGGATTGTCGACTTCAATCCGTCCGAACCCTGCACGACCAGCGTGGCATCCGCATGCACCGGCAGGTTCGCCAACATGATTGTGACCGTCGTGATAGAGCTGATGATGCACCTTGAAATCATATACCTGTCCTCCCTAGCCCGGGTTCGAATAAAAAAGTATTCCGGTTGCCTGCCCAATCCCCACGGCAGGTAAAGTGCATATTTGACCGGAATGCCCCATTCTTGTTGAATCCGCGCGCATTAACAACCAGATTGTCTGGCCGGCGGCTAAGCGTGAAAAAATTGTCGCCAGCCTTTTCCCAACGCATGGTGCCGGCACAGCTGCCACGCACGGGATCACTGCACAGCTGGTTCGCCCCATACCCGCGGCGTAACAGTCACATTCATCCTGTTATCTGCGCCTCGAGCTCCTCCCAGCGAACATAGCATGACCTGAGCTCGTCACCCAGCACTTCCAGGCGCGCCAGTGTCGCGGCGATATCATCACCCGGCTGCCGGTAAAACCCGGGATCACTGACCCGCGCCTGTAGCGCGGCCTGCTCCGCTTCCAGCCCCTCGATCCGTGCCGGCAGGCCATCCAGTTCACGCTGGTCCTTGTAGGACAGCTTGCGCGCCTTGCCGGCCGGAGCGGCTGTCCGCACCGGTGCCACCGCTGTTTGCGGCCTGGCCGCCGTAGCGGGCCTGGGAATTGTGCGCTGACGCAGCCAGTCGCTGTAGCCGCCGATATATTCGCCGATACGGCCTTCCCCCTCGAAGACCAGGGTGCTGGTCACCACGTTGTCCAGGAAGGCACGGTCGTGGCTGACCAGCAACAGGGTGCCCTGGTAATCCATCAGCAGCTCCTCCAGCAACTCCAGGGTCTCCACGTCGAGGTCATTGGTGGGTTCGTCGAGTATCAGCAGGTTGGCCGGCTGGGCAAACAGCCGTGCCAGCAGCAGGCGGTTGCGTTCGCCGCCGGAGAGGGTGCTCACCGGCGATTGCAGTCGTTCGGCGGGAAACAGGAATTCCTGCAGGTAACCGGCCACGTGCCGGCTGCGACCGTTGATGGTCACCTGCCGGCTGCCGTCGCCGACACTGTCCATCACCGCGGCCTGGGGATTCAGCTGGGTTCGCTGCTGGTCGAAATAGGCACTCTGCAGCCGCGTACCGCGGCGGATACGTCCGCTGTCGGGGGACAACTCGCCCAATAGCAGCTTGATCAGGGTGGATTTGCCGGCACCGTTCGGCCCGATGATGCCCACCCGGTCGCCGCGCAGGATGTTTACCGAGAAATCACGGACAACCCTGTGCCCGTCATAAGCGAAGCTGACGTCGTAGGCCTCGAATACCAGCTTGCCGGAGAACTCCCCCTCCTGCAATTGCAGCTTGACCTTGCCGATCCGGTCG
>JAOTTU010000202.1 GCA_029864225.1 Gammaproteobacteria bacterium
CCCGAGGCGATGATCCTGCGGCGCTTGTGGCCGGAGGCGGTTGACCAGCAGAAGCAGCGTGAGCCGCGCAATCCGGAGGGTGGCGAGGTCGGGATGCTGCTGGGGCTGAATGATATTCACGGCTACCTGTCGAAGGCGGTCACTACCCTCCCGGATACTCCGCTTATCACCAGGACGGCGCCGGTCGAGCCTTCACCCGGCCGTGTATTGAACAGCAGTGAGAACGGCGTGCGTATTTACTGGGAGGGCGGCACCACCGCCACGGCCTGTGTCGGTGAATTGCTGGGCCTGGTGGAAGAGGGTGGGCGTTTGACGTTGTCCATGGTCCGCAACATGCGTGTCACCCTTGAGGGCGGCATGGAAGTTGGTGTGCAGCTGATACACGGCAGTTGTGCGCCAGTCTACTGCCGCGCCCCTGACGACGAGGAAAGTACGGCGGTACCAGCCCTGTTCATACCCGGCGATGAAGCGCAACAGGTTGCCAACTCGCTGGTGACCGTCAAGGGTATGTATGCGCCGGACAGCCGCCTAGTGATCAATGTTGCCGGCAAGGAAATACGTGCCCGTGCCGGGCACAGTCTGCTCGAGACCCCGGTCTTCAAGCGCTTTGAATTCGTCACTGGCAGCAAGCTCTGACCCCGTTGATTGTGATACGCTAACGGCCCATTGATCCACAAGCCTGTTGAACATCAGTCAGTCTCCTGTCATGGATAAACACATACCCGTCGAGATCAGGATTACCCCCGAAAACAAGTGCGGTTTCTGCACCAACTCCAAGTGCTGCACCTATATCACCGAGGAGCTGACGACGCCGCGTTCCATGCATGACTTTGATCACCTCCTCTGGCAGTTGTCGCACAAGAACGTCCAGGCCTACAAGGATGAGGACGGCTGGTACCTGCTGGTGAACAATCCCTGTACCCACCTGCAGCAGGATGGGCGTTGCGGTATCTACGATGACCGGCCGCAGATCTGCCGCGAATACACCAATGATTTCTGTGAATACGACGAGTCAGCCACCGAGGGGTTTGACCTGTTCTTCGACGGCTATGATGCGCTGCTCAAGTACGTCCACAAGCGCTTCAAGACCTGGAACAAGTACGCCGCCAGCCGGGGATGAGTGAGTGGACGCAGTGTAACCTACGTTTCTATTCTCCTTGGCATGAACAATATTATTGTTTTCTTTGCGTTCTCTGCGTCTTTGCGGTGAAAATATTTTCTCTTGTTGTTTTACAAGCCAGGGCGTTCACCGCGGCGTGATATCCGCAAAATCCTCGATGGCATCGAATTCCTCCGTCTCCTTCGGCGGCGACTGGCTGTCCGGGCGGCGTACCGCCAGCAGGTGACGCACGCCGAACTCGCGCGCGGTGCGCAGGATCGGGAGGCTGTCATCGATAAACAGCGTGGTCTCGCGGTCAAACCCCTCGTAGTCCCCCAGCCGTTCCCAGAACTGCGGGTTCTCCTTGGGGTAGCCGATGTCATGCGCGCAAATGAGTGCATCAAAGTGGTTTTCGAGGTCGGTGCGCGCCATCTTCAGCGCCAGGCTTTTTGAGTGCGCGTTGGTCAGCAGCACAGTGCGCTTGCCGGCGCGACGGGTGTAGTCCAGGAACTCGACGACATTGGCATGCACCGCAATCAGGTGATCGATTTCCTGCTTGAGGCCGGCAATATCGAGGCCGAGTTCCCGGCTCCAGTACTCCACACAGTACCAGTCCATGGTGCCCTCCTTGGCCCGGAATTTCGGAAACAGGGCGGCCTTGGCGGCCTCGATCTCCAGGCTGTGACGCTCGGCGTAGCGCAGCGGCACATGTTCACGCCAGAAATGGTTGTCGAAATGCAGGTCCAGCAGGGTGCCGTCCATGTCGAGGAAGACGCTGGAGATGTCGTGCCAGGGGATCAGGGTGTTGTTGTCTGCCAAAAACTCGCCCTCGTCAGGGATTGCCGTGCTTTGCCCGGCCGCCGGTTTTCTGTAACGATTGGACTATTATGATACTTCATTGCAGCAGGGCTGGAGCAGCTGGCAAACCACTATGCGATGGCAGGAAACAGACGGCTTCTTTGGGCATTGCTCCGTTGGGTGGATGCTTGTCCTGGTATTCCCCATGGCGCTGTACGGTAATCCGGCCGATGATGCCTGGCTGGATGCCCACGAGGAGGTACAGACGGCAACTGTCAACGAAGGGGTGCTGCGCTTTCTCGAGCAACCGCCCGCTGAAGCGGTGCATGCACATCACAACCGGATCACCCTGAGCCGACAGAGCCTGGACGATGGCTGGGCGGGGCTTTACCAGTGTCATACCGACCTCGACCCGGTGCCGGCCGCCCAGGTGGTGTTCAATGCCGGCCGGGTACGCCATCTACAGGTAGAGAAGGTGACAGGCATCGAGCGCGCCTGGGTGGAGGGCGTGTCGGTACAGCTTGAAGGTGTTAACCCCGGCGCAGAGCTGTGCCTCTCGGGTGAGACGCGTGTCGTGGTGCCGCAGCCGGAAGGGGGCTTCCTGGTGCGTAACGGCCCCTTCATGCGCCGCTTTCTTGATGGCTTCTATCCCATGCATGTTAGGCTGGAGATTCTATTGCCGCCGGGATACTGGACCCTGGTCCGCAGCCAGCCGCCGGGCCAGCCCGGGTTCGAGATCGTACGCCATGCGCATGGTCTCGATGTGGATGCCTGGTTCGAGGGCGAGCTGCGCACCGAATTTTATTTCGCACCGGCGAACAGCGAAAACCGCATGAACCACCAGCCAGGGGAACAGGAATGAACGAGGGTGTCAGTGATCTTGCCGCGCTGCTGGAGCCGGTTGTCGAACTTACCCGTGTCGCGGGCGACAGGATCCTGGAGATCTACAACAGTGATTTCGAGGTCGAGGCGAAGGCGGACAACTCGCCGCTGACCGCGGCCGACATGGCCTCCCACCATGCCATTGTCGCCGGCCTGGAGAAGTTGACGCCCGCGATACCGGTGCTGTCCGAGGAATCCGCCAGCCTGTCATTCGCCGAACGTTCCGGCTGGCCGATCTACTGGCTGGTCGACCCCCTC